>JAFXRA010000116.1 GCA_017526725.1 Candidatus Rifleibacteriota bacterium | reverse complement strand
ATCTTGGCCTAGATATTTTTATCGGCGTCTTAATAGCTTGCTATCATTGTTTTACCTGGTAAGCTTTAAAACAGGGCATGTTTTTTGCTTGATTAAATAGTAAATTTCTGTACATAATAATAAGAAAAAGTTGCCTAACAGTTTTGCCTGTGTTAGTATCTTTTATCACTGTCTCTTATAGGAGGGACCTTTCTCGTGAATAAAAAAGCAATTTTGGTTGCACTGATTGCATCGTTGATAGTGTCAGTGTTTCTCTGGAATCAAATCCAGAAAAAGCAACAACCTGCTCAAATTACTGCACCAGTTATTGAGCAGCCAATACTCAAGAAAAGAGTTGTTGTATGCAAGAAAAGACTTGCTGCAAGAACAAGACTTGAAGCTTCTATGCTGAACGACTGTTTTGAACTCAAAGAACTTATAGCTTCTTCTGTTCCAGACACAGCATTTACCTCAATAGCTTCATTAACTAACAGATATACAGCAGTAACTGTACTTCCTGAAGACATAATTACTCCTGTTAGACTTATGGATGAAGACACAATTCCAAATCTTGCAAGAGCAATTCCAGCCGGTAAACGTGCTGTTTCTATAGCAGTTTCAAAGGCATCATCAGTCGGCGGTTTCATTCAGCAAGGCGACTTCGTTGATGTAATCGCTACTTTTAGACCAAGAAACGGCGAAACCATCACCAAGATAGTTCTTCAAGACATTCAGGTTCTTGCTATGGGTAACACCTATGAATTCGAAGGTGCAATAGCTACTATGACTCCAGCTATTGCAGCAAGCAAAGCAGAATTGATTACCTTAGCTCTTACTCCTGAAGACCTAGAAAAACTTATGTATTTGGATGCAGGAACAACTTTCAGACTTGTTCTCAAGAATCCGACAGATAAGGACAATGTAGTTCAAACCAAAGGTGCAACAGAACAAATTGTTCTTAAAGATATAGGTCATGCTTCTACAGCTGGAATTAATGACCCGGCACTTCAGCAGCAGTTAGCACAAACTGCTCCTCAGGCTTCTTACCACAATCATAGTCATGATGAAGACCAGGTTCCAGTTGATGATGGAAAAGTAGAAATCATGTTCGGCAGTTCAAAACGCCGAGAAGTTAAGAAATATAGCGGTCCTGCTTCCAGCAAATTAAACAAGCAATCTATCACTGAAAATCCGCTTATTCCACAATTCCAACCGATACAAACTAGCGAGGAAAATTAATCATGCTGAAACCATTTAAGCTATTATCAACCACATTAATGCTCTGCTCTCTTGCTAGTTTTAATTTAACTGCTGAAGCAGCAGAAAAACTTTTGATTCCATTAGGCAAATCAGTTTCTATACCGGCTTACGGTGTTAAAAAGATTCTTGCTGTTAAAGACGACGTTGTTGATGTTTTAAACGTTTCTGATGACGAAATAATACTCTCCGGCATAGGTGAACAAGCCAATGCTACTCAGCTTATTCTCTGGGATATGACAGGTAAGCGAGTTTATGACGTAGAAACCTATTCAGAAAAAAATATCATCCACGAAAAGTTTGATGCGATCATTGGCAACAAGAACTTAACTCTTAAAGTTTTCCCGGATGCTGCTTACCTCCAGGGCCAAGCCAGTTCAAAGGAAGAAAAGAAAAGAGCTGAAACTGTAGCAAAAAGTTTAGTAGGCAATAAACAGTTAATCAGTCTTGTTGAATATGAAGCGGCGGTAAGTTCTCTGCAGCAGAGAATTGAAGCAGCTATTAAGCAGCCTGAAGTTAAAGTCAGTGTTATCTCTTCAAAAATTGATCCAAATGACATTTCTGTTAACACCAATCCATTAATAGCAACTGACAGCGCCGGAATAAGAATTATTCTTCAAGGTAGTGTAAAGAATCAGAATGAATACATAAATATGTCTGAAATAGTTAAAGGTTTTGTTACTGATGAAAAACAGATTAGTAACCTTGTAACAATAACAGACCCATATCAGGTTGTATTCCAGGCTTATATACTCCAAGTCACCAAAAAGAACAGCGAAGACTTAGGTATAAAATGGGGCGGAACTGATGTTGGATATGGCACATTGAACTTTGGAGAAATTGGAGATAGTGCTGGAAATGCTATTCTACCCAAGCACATGAATCCATTCTACATGAAAAATGTAAACAGATTAAGCTTGGTAGAAGCTCAAGTTAAAGCATGGGAAGAATCAGGAAAAGCAAAAGTTATATCTAAACCTAATCTGATTGTTTACGCTAGTGCTATTCCTCAGCCTTCATATTATTCAAAAGCAGAATCAAGCTGGCATGGAGAAGCAAATCCTTCAGATCCATCAAGTGATCAGGGCTTAGCATTCGTTGATGTCGGTCAAACCGTACAGGTTGAAAAAGACGCCGGGAATGGTAAAACTTCTTATGAACCATTTGAAGCGAAACTAAGACTTTGTATTAGAGACTTATATATAGACGATGACGATTTAAAATTCTCTGTATATGCACAACAGGAAGAACTTAGCTTTGAAAGAGGTAATGGAGCTTCACCTGACAAACACTCAAGAGACATCATGACAACTGTTAGAGTTAAAGATCAGCAGACTATAGCTCTTGGCGGTTTAATCAGTAAGAACAATAGCATTTCTTGGTACGGTGTTCCAGGTTTAAGTCGTTTACCATTAGTTGGAAGACTTTTCAGACATCGTTCTGTAAGCAACAGCGAAAACGAACTAATTATTCTGTTAACTCCAAAGATTACTAATAAAGAAAGAGATTTACTTGGCAACAAGAAGTTTGAAACTATAAAAGTTCCAAGACGTTCTGATAAACTTGAAAATCTCAACAATATCTTTGAACAGATTAAATCAAGCCACGTTCCAGCAGATAAATAATTGTTCTTAAATTCGTTTCAGGTAAAAAATGGCAACAATCAAGCTACTAATCGCTGACAGCAAAGAAGATTGGCTGAATAATGTTAAAAGAATGCTGATCAACATGGATGATGTCTGCATTGTTGGCGAAGCTAGAAATGGACAGGAAGCCTTAGACAAATCTAAAGAGCTTCAGCCGCATATAGTTCTTTTAGACATAGATTTAGAAGGAATTGATGGATTAAAAGTCACAGAAATTCTTTCCAAAGATAACCAGAATATTCAGTCGATTATTATGTCTGTAAAAAGTAGTCCTGAATATTTCAGACAGGCTATGAAATCTGGTGCTAAAGACTATTTGATTGAGCCATTCTCTAATCAGGATTTATCTGACGCGATTCATAATGTATTTAACAAATGGCTTAAAGACAAAGCAGAGCTTTTTTCAGAAGATAATAATGCAAAAGTAATTACTTTCTTTGCTACAAAAGGCGGCGTCGGAAGGACTACTCTAGCAGTTAATCTTGCTGCAGCTCTAGCTGCCAAAGGCAAAAGAACTCTGCTTATCGACGCATCATTACAGTTTGGAGACGTTGCTCTGACTTTGGATTTGCATCCAAAATGCACAATTAACGATGTAATAGAAAAAGATGAGTTTACTCCTGATGGAATCGAAAGACGCATAACCAAACACGCGTGCGGTCTAGAAGTTCTTGCAGCTCCAAAAGAACCTGCATTAGCTGAAGCAGTTAACTCAAAGCATATCCAGCAGATAATAGATGCAATTAAGCCTTTGTATCAATTTATTATAATTGATATGCCTGCAACTATTACAGAAAAAGAACTGGCAATACTTGATAAAACCAGTCTGCTATTCTTGGTTGCAACCTTAGAAATAACGTCTTTGAAGAACACAAAGTCATTATTAAAGACATTGCAGGATATCAACTATGATATATCCAAGATTAAGATTATTCTTAACAAGGATATGCCAGATGTTGGTATAGACAAAGCAAGTCTTGAAGCTGGTCTAGGTATTCCAGTCTATGCAACAATACCTATGGATTCTATACTTGTTCAGGTTTCACTGAACAAAGGAGAATCTTTTGTTCTTAAATCGCCAGCTAGTCTTATATCAAGAACGATAATAGACGTAGCAGAAAAACTGATTGGTCCGAGCAAAAAGCCAGTCAATACTAATAAAAGTGCTATATTACGAATTAAAGACCTGCTGTTTGGCAGTTAATAATAACGGAGGAAAAACATGGGTGGTCTTTTATCCAGATTAAACGAAGAAAAGAAAAGTGAAAAATCATCAACCTCTACATCTTCAATTCTTGAAGGTGCTTCAACACAAGTACTTTCAAGCTTTGAAAAATTAAAGGAAAAAGTTCATACCAAACTTATTGATGATATGCCAGCCGCTATTATGGCTGAACAGAATATGGACAAGAAGCGTGCTATGCTCAAAGACCGCATAGCAGTTGTTATAAGCGAAGAAAGTCCAAAACTCAATATCGTTCTCAGTACAAGAGAAAATGAATTGATGACCAATACCCTTCTTGATGATATGGTTGGTTTTGGTCCGATTCAGCCATTGCTAGACGAAGAAGATATTTCAGAAGTCATGGTCAATGGGCCATATCAGATTTATTACGAAAAGAAAGGTAAGCTGGTTCTTTCAGACATTAAGTTTAAAGATAACGACCATGTTATGAGAATCATAGAAAGAATCGTTGCCCCAATCGGCAGACGTATCGACGAATCAGTTCCTTACGTTGACGCCCGTCTTCCAGATGGTTCTCGTGTTAATGCAATTATTCCTCCTCTTGCATTAAATGGTCCAACAATCACAATCAGAAAGTTCAAGAAAGAAGCCTTAGGTGTTGCCGACCTTATCAGGTTTGGAACCCTAACTCCTGAAATGGCTACTTTCATTGAAGCCTGTATTAAGGTTCGTCTGAACATCGTAGTATCAGGTGGTACTGGTTCTGGTAAGACCACTACATTGAATATTCTAAGTTCTTTCATTCCTGAAGATGAACGTATCATCACATGCGAAGACGCCGCCGAACTTCAGCTCCGTCAGCCTCATGTAGTCAGACTTGAAACAAGACCTGCCAACATCGAAGGTAAAGGTGCTGTTCCAATGCGTGAATTGATTAAGAATACACTTCGTATGAGACCGGAAAGAGTTATAGTTGGGGAATGCCGCGGTGGCGAAACTCTCGACATGCTTCAAGCTATGAACACCGGTCACGATGGTTCTCTGACAACAGCACACGCCAATACTCCACGCGATATGCTTTCTCGTCTTGAAACAATGGTTCTTATGTCTGGTATGGATTTACCGGTTAGAGCTATTCGTGAACAGATAAGTTCTGCTATTAACTTGATTATTCAGCAGTCTCGTCTGAAAGACGGTTCAAGAAAGATTACATACCTTACTGAAATACAGGGTATGGAAGGTGAAAAGATTGTTACTCAGGATATATTCAGATTTGAACAGTCTGGTATTGATGAAAATGGCAAAATTGTCGGCAGATTGAAACCAACAGGAATCAGACCCAAATTTGCCAGCAAATTTGCTGAATTTGGCATACATCTGCCTCCGAATATTTTTACAGATACCTCAAAAGGCTGGTAAAAAACTATGCAGCTAGTATTCTTAGTATTTGCAGGGATTGCGACAATTATGTTCGTCCTTCTGCTGTTCTCCATTCTAGGGAAAGACCCTGGCTCTGACGTCAGAGAAAGAATGGAACAATATCTCATCGAAAGTGAAAAAGCAGCCAAAGAAGAGTATGCTCTGCCTGAAGATGCTTTAGAAGCTGATGAAGACGAAGAAGCCAAAGAAGGCGATGAAGAAGATTGGACTAGCGAACTGCGAGGCAACAGAAAAAAAGGCAAGCATGACAATGCAAAACGCATTCTTGCTAATATGGGTACCATTCTTACTCCAAAAGGAATGGCTGCAAAAATAGCTGATCAGCTTGCAAAAGCTGATATTCCCTTAAAAGCTAATGAATTTGTTGCAATACAATTCCTGGCAGTTATGATTGCCATGATGATAGGTACTGTAGTATTAAGAAACCTTGCCATAGCAATTGTGCTAGCCATAGCAGCCTATTTCGTTCCATTGGTTTGGGTCAGTATCGTTAGCGCAAAGCGAAAGCAAGCTTTCAATGACCAGATATTAGACACATTGATTATGATTGCTAACGGTCTAAAAGCCGGCTATTCATTCTTGCAAGCTCTTGAAATGGTTTGTAAGGAATCCCTTCCGCCAATGAGCAAAGAACTGAAAAGAGTTTTGAAAGAAAACAGCCTTGGTATGAACCTCGAAGACACACTTGTAGCCTTAAACGGACGTGTCGAAAGTGAAGACTGGGACCTTGTAACAACAGTTGTTTTGATTCAGCGTCAGGTCGGTGGTAACCTAGCCGAAGTCTTGGAAAAAATAGGAAAAACCATTCGTGAAAGAATGAGAATCAAAGGTGATATTCAAACTAAAACTGCTCAGGCGAAAGTATCTGGCATGCTGGTTGCTGCTTTACCCTTTGGTTTAGGTATAATGATTTACATTTTGAATCCGGAATTCATGTCTAAGCTATTTACCTTTAAGAGAGGCTGGTTTAGAGGATGGTTCCTAATTGTTGCAGGTTTGGTATGGGAAGCCATAGGAATTCTCATCATCAAGAAGATAGTAGATATTGAGGTGTAACCATTATGGCAAATCTAATATTCATGATTATTGGTACTGTAATAGTATTTCTGGTTATCCTTCTTTTATTCCCTTCTGGAAGCAAGAATGATATTTCTGGACGTTTGGCATCTCTTGATGATCCTGATGGAAATCAGCAAATAGCTTCAGCTACTGAATCAGAACTGAATAAACCATTCGTTGACCGTGTTATCAGACCAATGATTGCCAAATTGGCTGGTAAATCAGAAGAAAACAAAGACCCGAAAGCCAAGAAAAAAGCAAAATCTGGTCTCAAGAAAATGTTGGCTCAGGCAGGTTTTCCTGGCGGTTTGACTGTTGCTGAATTTGCTGTAATTCAAAACCTGTTTAAAATCTTCTGTCCAGTAATAGGTCTAGCAGTTGGATTTGTTATAAAACCCAATCTTGCTCTTATGGGTCTGGTAGCCGGTCTTATTGTAGGTATACTGGCACCTAATATGTATCTCCAAAAGAAGATTGCTCAGAGACAGCACGATATACAAAGAGGTTTACCTGACGTTCTTGACCTTCTGACAGTTGCTGTTGAAGCTGGTCTTGGTTTCGACGCCGCCTGCGACAAGGTTGTTGAAAAAATGCGTGGTCCGATTCCAAATGAATTCAGTTTAACTCTTAAACAGATGAGAATGGGTGAAGCACGACGCGATGCATTCAAGAGCATGTCAGACCGTGTAGATAACCCTGACTTTAATGCATTCGTTTCTGCAATTATTCAGGCCGACCAACTAGGTGTTTCTATTGGTCAGGTTTTGAGAATACAATCAGAACAGCTTCGTGAAAAAAGAAGACAGAGAGCTGAAGAAGAATCTGCTAAAGCTCCAGTTAAGATGATGATTCCTCTAATCTTCTTCATATTCCCGAACGTTATGCTGGTTATTGGTGCTCCCGCAGCCTTCCAGATGATAGAAGGTCTAAGCGGCATGCAGCAGTAAGTTCTTTGATATTTGAATGACAAAATATGTAAAGATTTACAACGGCCGTGACAATAGCCTTATCGGCGATAAAATCAGAGTTGCCGACACTTTCTGGACAAGATTCAAAGGATTAATGCTTGCTCCAGATCTAAATGAAGGCGAAGGGCTTATTATCACTCCTTGTAACTCAATACATATGATGTTTATGCGGTATCCGATAGACGCGATTTTTATTGATTCCTCAAATAAAATTGTGGCCTTATATGAAAATCTGCGCCCTTGGATAGGTCTAACAAAACTATATTCAAATGTAGTTTCTGTTATTGAATTACCATCTGGCTTGGTTAACAAGCTGGGTTTAAAAATAGATGACTCTCTTAGATTGGAGTATTTACAATGAAAAATGTTTCTAAGCTATTCCTGATTTCTCTTCTTGCAGGCTCTATGATGCTGGCTGGCTGCGGTGAAAGCAACCCAACTTCAAGCACAGCAACGGAAAATACAAATGCTTCTGAGGCTCAACAAACAAATACCAATGAAACTGCGTCTACTTATGACGTATATGGAAAAGTAACCCCTACAATCGGACAATTTGATGACAAGGCAGTAATAAAAATAACTTTAACTAATATAGCAACAAAAGTTCCAACTTCAGCTAATTGTGTTGGACAAATGTTTGCGTTCGAAAAAGTTAACGCTGGTTACTATAAAGTTGAAGCTGTAGACAGCAGTAATATTTACGAAACAGAAACAATATATAAAAAAGTTGATACTAATATAGAAGATTTGACTTTGACCTTGACACCACGAGCTCAGGAAGTAGATGATCAAATTGTAGTAACTCTAAATGGTAAAATTATAGATAAATTTGGGAATGACATTCCTTTCGCTTCAGTTTCTGCAGAAAATACTAAAACAGGCCAAATAGTCAAAACATCAACCAATCCAGATAATGGTAATTATGCTTTCAAAGATATTCCAGCAGGAACCTATAAAGTTACTTTCAGTAAAGATTCTTTTGAAAACGTTACAGAAAATTTGATTATTACCGACGAAAATACCATTACTTTCCAAAATATGGTAGTTGCTAATAATACCCTATCAAATGTTACTCTGAATTATAAACTTGCTCAGACAGGTTCAATTGCAGGTGTATTAACAGGTTATACTGCCGGACAGAAATGTTTGCTGTATAAAACCTCTAATGAAAGCGCAACAACCATACCTGGAATTGTTCTAACTTTTGTTCCACAGGATAATGGCTACTTTTTTATTAAAAACCTAGCACCCGGCTGGTATATTGTTGCCAAAGATGGTTGTGCAGCTCCACAACCTGTTACTGATGCTCAAAATAATTTTATTGGATATGGTTTTGCCCAAGGAGATACTTATTTCTCTTCTTGGATGCAGGTAATAAACGATACCACTACACCAGTTCCAAGTGCAGAACAGTAACCATAATTCTTAGCATGATACAAGCTGATGCCGAATGCATCAGCCTGCTCATAATAACTTAACCTCTCAATACTCAAAACACCCCCAAGGCCACAGCTTTGGGGGATTTTTTATACTTAATGTGGAAAGTGAGACGAGGCTAAAGCCTCTGTGAGACGATTGCTTCCGCAATCTGTGGGACGGCGACTGACGTCTCTTGTGGGATATTGTTCTAATTGTTCAAGTCGTTCAAATTGTTAAAATTGTTAAAACTAGAGTTGGTAATTTAAACAATTCGAACCATTCGAACCTTGAACTCTTCGAACGATAATAAACAATTACCACAGTGAAACGTCCCACAACGAAGTGTCCCACAGCGTAGCGTAACACACCCCCAAGCTTCGCTTGGCGAGGTGATAGCGTATGGGCTTCAGCCCTGAAAGAATTACGTTTATGACAATGGGTAGACTACAACATTATCAATAGAGAATTTTCGCACGCAAGGAAAATTTTCCCTACCTAAAAAGAAATTTTACCCACAGACTTTTTAAAGAGAAAAGTTGCTTGTTTATATACTTTTGATGTACACTGTTATGTTGTATAACAATTTGGCAGGGATTTTCAAAAGGAGCATATTCAATGAAGAAACGCAGAGGTCAAGCATTAGTAGAAACCGCTCTGGTTTTCCCATTTTTTCTATTAATAGTTATCGGGGGAATAATAGACTTCGGTTTTGCTTTCTACAACCATCTTACACTCCAACAGATAGTCAACAACACTGCAAAATATGCTGCCTACAACAATGCTAACACAATAAAAACCTCTGAATATGCCAACTCTCTAAAACCTAAATGGTGGGAAGGAAATTTCTCCGTATACCCGGCCGAACCTGTTGAAATGAAGACTGGCGGCAAGATATACAGAGTTACTCTTTCATATGATAGCCCGGCATACACACCTTTTTATAAAACAATGTATAAAGTTACCAATGGTACACAATATATAAAGCTATATGCTCAGGCTGCCTACAAAGCACCAGAATACACTAAGGCAGTAAACTCCGGAGAAGTAAAATGACGACAAATACTAATACTTCGAAACGCGGTGCCATACTTGTATTCACAGCATTGATTTCAACTGCCATTCTTGCTGTTACTGCAATTGTTGTTGATATAGGCTATCTCTATTATAAGAAAAACGACCTTCAGACCGCTGTTAACGCAGCCTGGTTAGCGGGAAACGATCGTTTAATGA
Organism: Candidatus Rifleibacteriota bacterium; assembly: GCA_017526725.1. The sequence continues at coordinate 10,119 of JAFXRA010000116.1, read as the reverse complement.
AGTTGAAAACCACTAATCCGGTTTTAACAAAAGAAAATAAAGAACAAATCAAGAATCATATCATTGAAGTAATGAAATATAACGGCTTTGAAGCCAATAACCAAAACAGAGTCAACTGCACTATAAAAGACGATAAAGATCTGCATATATCTGCTAACTGCCATGTAGGTCTTTTCTTTGCCAAAGTAATAGAGGTAGACTCCACAACAGTTGCTGCCAGCAGAATGTCTGATACTACAGGAACCGGCGTTGCTGATATTCTTCCTATAGTTATGCCTCACGGAATCACAAAATGGAATGCAGACAATACCCTGTCTTTCCAGTTTTTCCCTAAAGAAGGCGGTTTTGTTGAAGGGAAAGAATATATAATAAAACCCGGTCAGATATCAGACGCCTCAGTTCTTTGCCAAGGAATCACAGATTTCTCAACAGCAGGCTCTGTAAACAATAATGATTATCTCAAAAATATGACTTATGGTTTTACTAAGGCCTTAAACATCAATGATAAAATCGCACTTGCTTGCACTGGTTATTCAAAAGAAACCGCAGAAGCAGTAAAACAACGCTTTGCCAAAGAAAACAATTCAAAAGTAATTATTCCAATAGGCGAAGTTACTGATGAAATGGCAACTATTTACGGTGGTAAAGCAGATACTCTTCCTATTTATAACTTAAGAAGCTCCTCTTCAAACAGCGGTCAGAACATTACGATTGCTAATGCTGCTAAAATTACTGGTTTTGCAGAGTTCAAGCTCTTGAAAGAATCAGAATATACAAGAACCGGTAGCGACTACAAAAACGGTGACGACGGCAGTCTTGGCAGAGCAGTTTCAGGCCAGCTCCGAGGTATTTTCTTAGGCTATATTGTTAATCCTAATCAGATTAACAAATAGGTACACTTCTTGCTAGTAAATCAATGGTATTCTATTTTTGTTTGGAGTAACAAATGTTTAATCGAAAGAGAAAACGAGGGCAATCAATAGTTGAAATGTCTTTAATATTCCCCTTTTTCTTGCTGATAATCGTGGGGGGTATTGTTGACTTCGGTTTTGCATTTTATAATATTCTTGCCCTTCAGCAGGTAGCTAATGATGCTGCAACTAATGCTGTTGAAAAGAACTTATCAGATGCTCAAATTCAAAACTATATAGCCCATTATAACACTCCGCCTGTAAGTTGGAATGAAGCCAACATATACAAAGTCCAAATCCAGACTCTTAGAATGACAGACGGCAGCAGAATGAAACGTATAGCCTTAGAATACAATTCTAAGACTTATACTCCCTTCTACCAGACAGCTATGAATGCCATAACCGGCAATAAATATATTGTTTTAAGAACTCAGGCCACTTATAAAGTTCCAAACACTGTAAGGAACAGAGAAAACTTCTAATAGAGCGACAAACAGAACCAAAATCAAATAAAAGGGAAATAAAATGAGAAAAAGCAGAAAAGGTCAAGCCGTAGTAGAATTATCATTAGTATTACCGATTTTTTTATTAGTTGTAATAGGTATTTTTGATTTTGGCAGAGCATTACATTGTTGGTCGTCTCTAAACCATCAGTGTGTACAAGCGGCTCGTGCAGCAAGCAAACGTTCAAACCAGCTTATTGCTAGAAATCTTTTCCTATCTACTACTCATACCTCTTTAGCTGATGTTAAAAAAGTTTTCTGGAATGCACGTTCTCCAATTATGAACGAAAGCGATTACGACTCCATAAATTGGGCAAATACCGGTATTGGAAACAATACCGATACAGTTACCGTTTCTGCTAGTTTTAATCTCACACTGATGACTCCATTCATTGCAAAAATGATAAACACAGGTAGTGACAGAGACGGTGCAATAAAATTGCACGCTAGTGCAACCGAAAAGAAAGAATAATATAAATCGCAAAGCTTTTGCTTTGCGATTTTAATGTTTAGAGGCAAAAGAAAAGAGAATTGATATGTTTTATTCCTTTTCAAATACTTATTGTCTTTGCAAATCTACATACCCTTATCTCTCATCTCTTATCTCTTAATTTGGGAGGCTTTCCAAATGAATATTTTTTGTAAATTACGCCGAGGTAATGTAACTCTTTTAACTGCGGCTATTTCTATTGTGTTAATTGGGATAGTTGCTCTGGTAACAGACGTTGGTTATGTTTATTATGACCACGCCAGACTTCAGACAGCCACAAATGCCGCTTGGAAAGCCGGTTATGATAAACTTGCTGAAATCAGAAAAACAAAATCAAGATTGACAGCAGAAGATGAAACTACCATAAAAAATCATATGCGAGAAGTCATGGCAGCCAATGGCTTTAACAATTTAACAGACGAACAATTAAGAATAGTTTTAACATCTAACCAGACAAATCTCAAAATCGATGCAAAAGATGAAGTCAGCCTTTTCTTCATGAAAATATTCGATATACAAAAAGCTGATGTTGCAGCCGCAAGAGCAGGCGGTGTAGATGCTTCTGCCATAATGCCTATTGCTATACCGCATGGTGAAGTTCATGACTTGTCATGGAAAACTTACGATTTCGTTAAATTTGAAGACGGTGAAGGTTTTGCCACAGGAACAGAATATATTATTAAACTAGGTGAAGCAGAAGGTAACGACCCTTTGGGCGATGAAGAATATATGATTTATATTCCAACAGGTTTAAGCGGGAATCAGCCCGATGACAATAAAACAATGTTGGCTTATGGTGCTATTTACTGGGCATTACAAATAGATGAAAGGGATAAAGAATCTCTAACACCTGCTTATTGGCTTTTAAGCAATAATGGTGGCGGATTCTTGATGAGAGCCAATAGTAAATTTGAACAAAGACTAAATAGTGGCGATTATAGAGGCGTATATTATGAACAGGCCAGACCAGATAGAATCAAACAGCTTTTAGGCTATGTTGGAGCTAATATTACTGTAGACCAAATCAATGACTATTTAACAGGGCTGACCAGAGGAGAATATACAAATAATTTGATTATTCCATTAACCTGGAGACCTCAGATTGCTATTTATTCTTCTCAAGATGCCACAGACCCTGTTGAAGATATTCTTATAGCTGCAAAAATACCTTATGGTAACTATGCATTGCCAAAAACTGATTCAAACCCAGGTGGTTGGGACAGAACATCTAATTATAACGCTAATTACAATACAAAAATATTCGACTTAGAAATATTAAACGGCGAATTAGATAAATTTGACTGGATTCACTTGCACCATGAAGATTTTACAGGACAAACGGTTAACGATGCTGCAAAATACTGTAACGGTGCTTTCCCGACTGCATGTCAAAAAATCAAACCAGGCTGTATCAAAAACATTGCCTTAGGAACTCAAAAAAGTGATAAAAATCGTGATAAAGCTATAACTACATTGAAAAACCTTGCCTGTGAAAACTGTAGGGAACATATGACCTATGAAGTGACAACTAAGCAAGTAAGACAGGGCTGGTATAATGTAACCTATTATTACGCAAAATTAACTGGTTGGAATATTGACGCTTCGGAACTCAACGCAAACTGTTTAACTGCTATAACAGAAAGATGTGGAACCTGTGGTGTGTTCGATATAAACAACTTAGGTAATCAGACAAATTTCTCTGGTTGTAAGTTCTACAATTATCTGCATGATCAATATGGATATACAGACGACACGCCTTTTCCATACGTATTCCAACAGTCAGATTTGAATCTTTCTGCTTATGACCTTTGTACAAAATGGTTCTCTCAAGCTACATCTTATCAGAAAATGAAATGGGATGTGGCAGAAACAATCAAACAGCATATCCTTAAAGGCGGTTTCATGTATACTCAGTGTTTCGCTGCCGAAACAATCGACTTGTCATTGCAACAAGGGGCATTTTATAAAACCCATAATCTTCAACAGTCTTATGATAACTGTATGATTTTCCAAAATTTTACATATACACAGCTTCCTAAAAAAGGTAGCGGTAATAGCCCTATTGGTTATTCCAGTATATTCATAAACAACTATGGAAATGGTACGGTTCAAAACAATTACAAATACAATCCTCTTTGCCAGGTATCAGGCACTCCAAACACTGGTGCTGGTGCTACTTGTTCATTTACAAATGCCACAGTCAAAAATGGTATAGACAAAATGTCAAGTCTTTCTTCTACGGCTTGGCAGTATGTCGGCGGGCAACTTACAAATGAACAGGGTGAACAGAAAGGTCAGTTTGCATTGATGGGCGGTCACTATGCTCAGAACATTAACGCAAAACGTTTCGTTTTGAATAACATTCTTTTCGGTTCAACTTCAGATAAAGAAACTAGTATTGGTACACATCTTACAGGAAGAACCAAGTATCAGTATGGTTGTATAGACCCAGATAATGACGGTAACAGAAACAATTCTGACTACAAAGACCGTTTGCTCTATGGCTATGACCAGCCTATAAATTTTGCTGATATTATATCTTCAGATAACGGTAAGTATTCATCTGAAACCAAGAATGGCTTAGATATTATTACAGGAAAAGTTCCATTAGCAAGCTACACACCCAACCAGATTGTTATTGTTCCTATTGTTGGTGTTCCTGAATCTGTTCAGAACTATCTATCTACAGTAACGAGAGTTGGTGACCAGGAAGTCGAAAATGGTGATTATACCTTATATGACCTCAAAGTTGGAGCCTTGAATTCTGGAGCTGAAGATTACGACAATTTGAATTCTAATTTTGCTCCTAACGACGTAGACATGACTAATCTGAAAAACTCTGTTCAGATTATAGGTTTTGCAAAATTTAGAATTATGGCAGAAAGTGAATATACTCGTTCTGAAGTTCTTGGTGACCCGTTAGTAGGCCAGATACGTGGTGAATTCTTAGGATATATCGTAGACCCGCGTGAAGTTGCTACTCTGCTAGCAGCATACAACAACGGAAGTATGTAAAGTAATTAAGAATTAGGAGCTAATAGCTTAGAACATAGACTAAAAAACAAAAAGACTCGTTATTGCGAGTCTTTTTGCTTTAATTCCTAATTTCTCATTCGTAATTCTTAATGAGTGCCAAACTTTCCGAGGCAAGCTTAACTATATCTGCATCGGTATTACTCTTTATTGCATCTTCAAAATTCTTTTTAGCCGCTATAGAATTCTTTAATTCAACCTGAATCTTTCCCATATGATAGTAAATATCACTAGAAATAGGTTCATGAGCTAGTTTAAGAATCTTAATGGCTTTATTCTGAATATTGTAGGCTTTTTTATATTCACCCTGTTTATAGTGAACCCAAGCCAATGAATCAAAGTACGTAGCCCGATTAGATTTATCTAATTTAATTGCTGTCTCTATAAGATTGCCGGCAAACTTCAACTCAGAATTCTGCTCTGCAAGTAAATAACCAAGAGTGTTCGCAACACTGCCATTTTCAGGCATAAGCTTATTCATCTGCCTGAAAATTTCAATAGCTTTAACATAGTCTTTTCTTTCAAGATAGGCAGAACCCATGACTGACAGAACTCTAATATTATTAGGTTCTTCTTTTAAAAGCTTTTCCCATTCCTGGCAGGCTTTATCAAATTCACCCTTTTCATAATAGACAACTCCTAAGTTCAGTCTTGGGCTGACGTCTGATTCATCAAGCGAAATAGCACTTCTGTATATTTTTTCAGCTTCAACCAGGTCTTTTGTGCTTAAATAAACATTGCCAAGATTAATTCTGGCTTTAACATTGTCTTTGTCTAAATCCAGAACCTGCTTAAAAGATTCTACCGCACGATTTCTTTCACCAAGAATTGAATATACAAGTCCAAGATTATTTAATGCATTTATATGCTGAGGCTCTTGCTTTAAAACCTCTTCATAACATCTGACCGCATCGATATATCTAGAACTTTCGTGATACGCAACCCCAAGATTATAACGAGCTTCTACTGGTAGATTGGGTTCCATTGAGAAAGCTGTTTCATAGGATTTTATGGCTTCTTCATTCTGCCCGCTGAAATATTGAGCCATTCCAAGCAAATACCATGTATATGGCTGTTTTTCATCTATAGACAAAGTTTTCTTTAGATAAACACAGGCTTCTTTGAATCTATCTTCTTTTAAACAGAGTTTTCCAAGATTTCTCAAAGCTTCAGGATACATAGGCTCAATAGCTATGGCTTGTTTAAGCATACTTTCAGCCTTTTGGTTATACCCCTCCTGCAGATAGAGTAATCCAAGGAAATTATAGGCCTGTTCGGAATACGGGTCTATAGATTTTGCTCTAATAAAAAGCTCTTCAGCCTTTTCATTCTGTTCAAGAATAAGATAGTTTAATCCTTCCTGAACCATTTGTGCTGATTGTTTTTTAGGGTCAACAATACCCTTGTCTACTTCTGCAGCAAAGGAAGACAAAGAACACCCACAAGCCAGGGCCATCAAAATAATAGCCCTGGAAGCAGGTTTTGGAAAAAGCTTCATAATACCCTCAATTCATGAATAAAATCTTTTAAACAACAAAACCCAAGAAGAAATCAGAGAGACTCCTTCCTAACATCTGCTTCATAAATACTTTCATTTATTCCAGCTTCGAGTTCATCAAGTAATCTGTTGAGAGTCATGACTTCTTTTTCAATTCCCTGAGCAGAAGCTAGATACAAAGCATAATTATTGTCTTTATTAGCTCTAATAGCGCGCTTAGAGTAAATGCTAATACTATCAAGAGCTTCTAATGTTTCCTTGTAAATCAAGCTTTTATTTGGAACATCAGAATGGTAAAGAATGCCATTAACCAACTTGAATCGGCTGGCAAGTTCTCGAGACTTCGACATAATGTTTCTCGCGTAACTGTCACCAGGTTCGAATCTGTATCTGTCACGATGTTTCTTACTATTAAAAGGTAAAGCCTGTTTTTTCATTTCGTTTGCGAAACGATAAATAGCTTTAAGACCTTCATAATTGTCATCAAGAAACCTACTAATAGTTTTTGTTTCTTTGATTTCCTGATAAGCATGCACTGGCTGAGGCTCTGGCATAGTAGAAATAACACCGGCCATTACAGATAATAACAGCAATCGGTCTAATTTATTCCTCACGATAATCTCCTTTAAAATATGTTTTAAGTTTAGCTAAATCAAGCTATAAACATAATTCAACGACCTATCGACCAATGCATAAAAATTTATAACGAAAAGCGATAAACCTTTTTATAAATTTCTATAAACAATTTAACATAAAAATCTATGCTTTTTCCATACCTCAAAATAATAATAATAATAGTAGTAAATATTTTGACTACTCTTCAATAGAATGGTAAACTTAGAAATATATACCTAGTTAAAGAGGAACCTTTTTATGGCAATTTCAAGAAAGAACAACAAAAAAGGCTTTGGTTTCATAGTCGCGATAGGAATGTTGGGACTTCTTGCTTTTATGGGTCTTTTCTTGATGCAAAGCAGTTCCGCAGAATACTCTCAGACTTCCTTGTCTGTTTATAGAACAATGGGAAGACAAATTGCAGAAGCTGTTGCAGATGAAGCAGCCGTTATTATAGAAGAACAATTTAGAGAAAAAAAGAAAAACGGTATTTTTGAAAGCCTTATCTCACAAGCTGCGACTTCAAAACCGATGAGCCTTGATCAAGGTTCAACTCCGCAGAATTTAGTTCAGCTTAAAGATTTTACCAAAAGCGATTTAGCTGGTCTTTCTCAAATATTAGAACATATAACCAAAGCAGGCTTCAGCATAGACAAAATTCATCCTGCAATTACCGATTTAAGACCAATTCCTCAAGGGCCGTTAGATAATACAAAATGCTATTATTGTCCTTTAGACCGTGCTACCAAAAATTATGAGGAATATAACCCATTCGATACTGATATGTCTAGAGATTGGTATTGTACCTTACAATTTGATATTACGGTATCTTTGGCAAAGCAAAAAAAGACAACTATTAATTATAAAGTATCAAGAGACGTAAAAATAGTAAATGTGGGGCCTATAGGAAGAAACTACTCTTATTTCAGCATTCTTGGGATATATTTAGATTTGCAGCAATCCGAAGGTATAGTTGAAGCTCACTTACGAAACAGATTAAATAATAATACAAAGGAAGAAAAAGGCAGACTTTTTATTTGGAATCTTCCATTTCAGTCAAGAGTTTATATGCACGGTCCAGCAGTTGTAGACCTTGAAAACTCTAATTTGGTCAATTATCCTACTGTTTTTACAAATGAAGAATATATAAAGAAAGATGTGGGTAAAGACGGCGGCACTATAGGACCAGGAGCATTCCTAAACCCACCTATTGATACAGATGATAATCCCGGTCCTGGTATTAACATGGCTTATCAATATGATGATACATTTTATGGCTTTTCCTATTATCCAGACAAAAGTCGTGCTGTATTCCCCGGAAAAGGTTTTTTTGAAAAATTGTTTAAAACATCAGATACCAAGAATGATGACGCCGATTTCGCTGATAGTTATTCAGGATCACATGTTACTTCTGCAACTATCCTAAAAGGCGGCAATTATCCGCAGCTCAGCACTTCATTTATTAGTAAAATGAAAGATCTTTTCGTAGATCACGATGTCGACTGTCACTTTTTTGTAGGTTCAGCTCCTCATCAAAAATTTCTCCCTGGCGGACCTTTCTGCCGCACTCCATGGCGTTTCCAGCCAGTAACACCAGCAATTTCACAATCACCTTTCAGACCAAATCAAAAAGATCCTCCTCCTAGTGAATTTCCAGAAACTGATAATAAGATTCGCGTAGAACACAGATGGGATCCTAGAGAAGACCCAGATGACGAAAAATCTCTAAATGGAACTACTCCTATAAGGGCATTAGTTTCAGATATTAAATACTTTCCTGTTTCAAATTCTATTGATCACTGCGAAAAAGAACAATATACAGATTTCTGTATAAGTTATTTTAATGACCCAGACCCCGTAGGTTTTTGGGGTAAATTAAAAGCTGGTGCTGCCCACATTTTCAATGGTATAGCCAATCTTGTTACTTTTGAAATTCGTATTATAATATCAGCTGTAGATTCTGGCTTAAGAAGAATACCTGCTTTAAATAAGCTTAAAAACTTAACTGCTCAAGATGAAAATGACTGTATAAATCTCTTCCCAACTAATTTTAAATTCAATTATACGGGAGCAGTTACAAGAGAATTTAACAATATAAATGAAATTCCAAGAGACAAAGATGAGCGTTGGATACTTAACGGGGTTTACTGGTTAAATGCATTTACTCTCGAAAACAGCATTAGTTATATTGGAACAGGTACACTGATAATTACAGGATTAGACGAAAACAAGAACCCATTAACATTTAAAGGGAATGTTATTGCAGCCCGCGACAACAACGGCAGACCTCTTGGTCATATGACAATATTCTACTATCCGCCATTAGAAAATACAAAAAGCAGTTTATCAGGCGGTGATTACCAGAAAACCTGTGAACAAAACATGCTTACATTAGACGGCGGAGTTACTATAGAAGCATCAGTTTTCTCTAATCTTGGCGTAAGAAGTGTAAATGGTTTCAATGCCACTGCTCAAGATTTTGTAAACAAAATGAATCCTAGAGAAACCTTTACTGAGTGGGTTCAACAGAATGCCTTAGCTAATTTAATAAACAGTGATAGACATGCAAATATAATAAAAGGCAATTACTCAAATTATTATTGCACCTTAGATGCTCAGGGAGACGATTTATGGGTAATCCATGACCAGGATAATCCTTTGATGTTTAAAGAAGATAGTAATAAAAAGTATCTATTATATCAGGAATACTTAGATACCTCAAATGAATCACGCTTAGAATACGAAGTATTAACTCATGAATTCTTTATGAGTCCAAGAATTCAACATATAGGAATTACCGGGGCAATATGACAAAAAGAAAAACTGCTTTTTCAACAATAGAAATGCTTCTAACTGTTATGATATTCTCTCTTGGTTTCATACCGCTTATTATATTATTCCAAAATAGTCATAAACAGACAGCTCAAGCTAAGAATTTGATGATAGCTCAGAGCATCGGACGTAATATGATAAACGAAGTTAGAGCCTATGGTTTTGATATTTTAGAAGAAGAGATTAATAAATCTACATATCCAATCATTCATCAAAATAAGCCTGTTACTGGAAAGT
>JAFXRA010000115.1 GCA_017526725.1 Candidatus Rifleibacteriota bacterium | reverse complement strand
CCATAAAAAAAGGAGGCCGTTGGCCTCCTTTTTTGTTAACACCGAACTGCCGCTTTGCGCGTCACGCAAAGCGAGTCGTTATATACTATTTGACGTAGCTGTAGTAATAGCAGCTCTTATTCTCTGTATATTCCTTTATAAATGCAGCCTTGTTGATGAAATTAAAACAAACAGCAAACCGGAAGCAGAAGCAGAAGCAAAAACAGAACCAGAATCTCAACCTAAAGAAAAAGCAAATAATGATGCTGATGATTCATCAGAAAAGCAAGCAACCATAAAAGAACCTTCCGAAAAAACTAATCAAGCAAAACCGGAAAATCCACAGCAACAGAATGATTCAGTTATTTTTTTTGCAAACAGAAGAGTAATAATTTCTGCAACAGTCTTGATAAGCCTGCTTATTATCTATTTTGTATGTATCAATGTCTTTATAAATAAATTATCGAATAAAAATAATAGAGAACAGGTTTATACAAATTTAAATTCAGTTATCGACTGGCTGGATGAAGGGTATGAAATAGCCCAAAAGGAACTTTCGGATAAATGGATGCTTCTTGCTAAAGATGAAGATGTTAGAGCCTTAAACCAGGAAGCAATCAACAATATATGCGAAACAATGAAAAAAGAGCATAACCTCGACAAAATGTTTATAACTGATAAAAATGGGAAAATACTATATTCATTCTCAGGCGAAAAAGACAAGGCTAACAGCATATTTAAAAAAATAATTCCAGTTATTGGAAGAAAGATAGCGTCAGAACGTTTCGGAACTGCAGAAAGTTGGAACAGCAGAATAGACAGCCTTATGATCAATACCATAGGTGAAAGTTTCTCTGATTTACTAGGAGAAAGTGCATTATCAATTTTAAAAGCATTTGAAAAATTTGATACAGTTTCTGAAATAGAATTAGGCAACAAACGACATCTCGTTTTTTCTACCGTCATAGAAACTCCGAAAAACGAACAGTTGATTCTTATCATATGGCAGGATTCACAAAGTTTCAGTCAAGACTATCTGGTAAACAAGATAAAAGATTCCCAGTCTTTGCCTGAAAACTTGAGAAAAGTAATGCTTTCTATGGTTCCTGTTCATTTGGATAATCAACCCTATCCACCTGAAATAACTAAGTATTCTTTCTCAAGAGACATTACCGAAAGGGTAAATTACACAAAAAGACCAGCTAATTTTGAAACTAATGCCGGCGGACAAAAGTTTTACGGTGTAGGAACTATGCTCAATTCTATTCCTAACTATGTAATATTCGCATTACAAGAAGAATAACAGACACTTGCAATTATATAATAATCTGTTATATTGATAATAGGTAATATTTTTAGGGAAAATATGAAAAGATATAGTTTAATAGCATTTATTTTTTCAGTCTTGGTAAGCAATTCAGGCTTCTGTTCCGCAATTAATCCAGAAGCTAGTTCTTTCTATAAAAAAGCAGAAGCTGCTTTCGTCAGTAAAGATTTAGGCACTGCAGAAAAAGATTTAGTAGAAGCATTGAAGCTAGAACCAGACAACGCAATATATCGTTATATTCTTGCTCAGGTTCAGTTCATGCAAAACAATTTTATTGAATCCAAGAACAATTTGGAAATAGTTTCCCATTCTCGCCCAATTCAAGAAAAAGGTGATGAATACAACAACAAACTGAAGAACTATAAAAAGAAAATAAAAGATCTTCAGAGCAAGTTTAATGCCCAAGGCGACTCACGTTTTTCTATTTATCAAAAGAACATAAACAGCCCACAGAAGCTTAAACTGGCTGTTACAGCATATCAAGCCTTCCGACTAAATCCCCCTCTCCGTTACAAAAACCTAAAGGTATTAGAAGAAATAACCAGTATTTACGAACAAAATCTTCAAAAATCCTTTGACGGGACAGAATGGCAGAAGGAACCTATGCTTCAGCTTGCGTTTCTTTATGAAATTGCTAATAAAAAGGATAAAGCCGCTGAAGTATATATGCGTGCATTGGATTATATTCAAGACCCCAATGAAGAATTTGTTATTACACATAAATTTGACTACCTTAACCGTTCTAACAAAGAAAAATTGCTTGATACTATTGAAGCAGGCGATTTCTCAAGAAAAGACATAGAAGAGTTAATAGGCAGCGAAAAAGACAGTGTTAGCGAAGAAGACCAGAAAAAGATTGAAAGTATGATAGAGGATGCACAGGCAAGACTTCAGGATGCTAGTTCTCAAGAAGAAAGAGAACAAGTCCTGGAAGAAATCAAGAATTCACTGCTTGAAAAACAAAAAAGAGGAGAACTTCCTGGTCAGGATAAACTCAAAGAACGTCTTGAAAAAGAAGGCAAGACCATGGAAGAATACATGAAAGAAAAAGGTCTTGAATAATTTTTTCTATGGATGACTTTTATTGTGTTTTCGTTTTTCATGGTTCAAAAAGCATTGAATCAGATAACACAATAAAGGCTTTTTCAGAAAATCTTAAAAATAAATTAGATTTGGGTTTTACAATCTGTTATTTAAAAGAAAAATCCCCTACCCTTTTTGAAGCCTTAGAACAGGTTTTCATTAAGGGATACAAACGAATAAAATGTTTTCCCTTATTTGTTTTACCGGGTTCACATATTACCAAAGATATTCCAGAAATCATCCAAATGTTTAAAAAGCAGCATTCTGAGTGCAGTATTGAACAAATGCCCTGTTTAGCAGAGAACAACTCTTTTGTTAACTTTATTATTGAAGCTGTTGGAGAAAACCATGGCTGAGGGTAACGCTTCCTTAAAAAAGTTAAAATTCAAATTTATAAGCTGTTTTTTCCTGGGTATTATTATGTACATTGCTTCAACAGCGGGTTTCATTTATGGATATAAACTTACACAAACCCCTGTTCTTGCGGTTTTGCTTTTTCATGATGTCTTAGAAAAACCCCAATCTGCATGGGAAATAACTCCTGATAAGCTCAATTACTACATAGATAGATTACTAGCTTTAAAATATAAACCGGTGGATCCAAATAACTTTGAAAATATGCTAAATAAAGGTTTTAAAGGCAGGCACTTCATGGTGACCTTCGATGACGGTTCTGAAAACGAATATCAAGCCATAGAAAACCTGTATAAAAAATACGGTATAAAATCAGTTTTATTTATTCTTGAAGACAGGTTCGGAGTTCCGCGCAACATAACAGTTGAAGGAATTCAAAACCTTCAAAAGAATTGTGGAACTTTTTTAGGCTTACATGGCAGATATCATAAAAAATATACAGAACAGCTTAAAGAAAACCCGGAATTCGGCAAAATGACAGAAGAAAGCCGAATAAAACTAAGCAAAATGTTCAACTGCCGTTTAAATTGGATAGCATATCCTTTCGGAGATTATAATCAAAGGGTAATAGAAGAATTAAAAGCCAAGACAGCTATTGATTTAGCTTTTACAATAGAATCAGGAAATATAGACAGTTCTACCGACAGAATGGCTTTAAACCGCTATATGTATCTAGGGAGCCAAAACCCAAATGGTGATGACAAAGACTTTGATCTAGGTCTGCTTCCGCCAGCAGATTATTCCAATGGGCAATTGATAATAACCCTCTCTGTCATGGTATTTTTCTTTGCTTTAAGCCGTACTTATCTCTGTTGGAAGTATTATAAAGCCTTACAGATTTTAAAAATCAAAGCATAAAAAAATGAATAAGCAGAATGACCTATAAGCCGGGTTCTGTGCCTCCTTTTGAGAGGTGCCAATCATCTATCTTGGACTAGGATTACTCCCAGCCTCTAGCGATTTACCCGAGGCAGTTAGCGAAGCGGGCCGCTTCTTCCTCTGTTTAATCTTGCTTCGAGTGAGGTTTGCCGAGTGAACTGTCACCAGTCCACTAGTGCGCTCTTGCCGCACTTTTTCACCCTTACCGGAAAACCGGCGGTATACTTTCTGTTGCACTATCTGTCTTTACATAAATGTAAAGCCTGGACGTTATCCAGCACCCTGCCCTGTGAAGCCCGGACTTTCCTCATTACCTTTCGGAAAACGCGATTGGCCGGTCATTCTGCAAATTCATTTTTAATCAACACGAACATTTCGCCTTGTTCCTGACAGACGCATCTTTAAACCAACCAGGCCTGCAGGATAAATAGGCTCTT
>JAFXRA010000114.1 GCA_017526725.1 Candidatus Rifleibacteriota bacterium | reverse complement strand
TGGGATATTCTTTCTACTTTAATTAATTGCCCTAATGTATTCTTAAACGAAAACTTCGATACACCCGTTGAAATACTTGAAGGCAATCCTGTTTTGATGCTTCGTTCCAAAGAAGAAGGATTATATTTTGCTTTTCAGCCGACTTATGACAATGAAAGCATTAAGCCCGTTCTTGAAAACGACAAAAGATTAAGAATATATAAATTTTCTAAGAATCAGATTTCTGCTGCAGAAATTTTAAAAGAGCAGCAGGTTTACCCCGTTTCTTCTTTGAATAGAATAAAAGAAATACTTTCGGCGTTATCTGTAATAATGCCTGTTCATTCTACTATTGAAGGAACAAAGACCGTTACTCCTATAGCCAGCATTGCTTCTAGTTCTCTGATTTATGCTCAGCTTGAACCAATTGGAAGCGGATTAAAAGTCAGATTTATGACAAAACCATTCGGTCCAAATGGGCCTGGTTTTATTCCCGGAACTGGTGATTCTGATGTATTTACTGAAATAGCCGGACAAAATCTTCATACCAAAAGAGATTTAGCATTGGAAAGTAAACTCTATGACCAAGTCTTAGAAAGTTACCCGGAATTATCTTATGAAATTTCACTTGATTGCACAGCAGTATTTAATACTCCTGAAGAATCATTAGAACTGTTATTAAGATTAAAAGATGTTCAAAACTTAGTTATAGAATGGCCTGAAAATACTAAGCCGAAAAAAGTTATATCTGCTAATTTCTCTAATTTCAGTTTTAAGGTAAGAAATCTGAACGATTGGTTTAGTCTGGAAGGCGAACTCAAAATAGATGAAAACCATGTTATAGATTTACAGAAAATACTTAAAAATTATCAGAAGGGCAACCGCTTTATACAGATTGATGATAATCAGTTTTTGGCAATAACTGAAGATTTTAAGAAACAGATTGAAGATCTACAGGCATTCACTGTAAATGACGGTCAGCAGAACCTTTTCCATAATTCTCTGATAAAAATTATGGATGAAATACTTTCAAAAGGTGGTCAAATTTCCTTCGACAGAAATTGGCATGAAATGCTGAATCATTTAAAACATGCTTCAGAAAAGACCTTTGAAATACCAAAAGAATTTAAAGCTGAATTGCGAAACTATCAGGTTGATGGTTATATGTGGTTAAGCAGAATGGCTTACCTTGGCATGGGTTCATGTCTTGCAGATGATATGGGCTTAGGGAAAACCATAGAAGCTCTTTCTATAATTACTGAAAGGTCTTCTATAGGACCGGCTTTTGTGCTTGCTCCTACATCTGTATGCTCTAACTGGTATAATGAATGTAAAAGATTTGCCCCTACCCTTAACCCGATTTTATTCGCTCAAAGCGAAAGAAAAGAAGTAATTAAAAATCTGGCTCCCAATGATCTAATCATATGCAGTTATGGTGTATTGCAGCGTGAAATAGAAGATTTGTCTCAGATAAATTGGAGTACAGTTGTCTTAGATGAAGCTCAGGCAATTAAAAATATGGCTACAAACAGATCTCAAGCTGCAATGCTGTTAAAAGGCAAATTCAAAATGCTAATGACAGGAACGCCTATAGAAAATCATCTTGGTGAACTTTGGAATCTGTTTAGATTTTTGAACCCCGGTTTATTAGGCTCAATTAACAGCTTTAATGAAAAATTCGCAATCCCTATACAAAGTTTTAATGATAAAAAAGCCCATGAACGCTTAAAGAAACTTGTTCAGCCATTTATTTTAAGAAGAACAAAAAATCAGGTTCTTAAAGATTTGCCGCCTAGAACAGAAGTTACATTAAATGTTGATTTAAGTCCGGAAGAAGCTGATTTGTATGAAAGCTTAAGAAGAGAAGCTTTAGAAAAAATAAATAATACTAAGAACTCTAAGAGTGATTCTAAGCCGATGATAGTTCTTGCTGAAATAATGAGGCTTAGAAGACTATGCTGCAATCCTTCCCTGGTAATGCCAAATATGCATATCCAAAGCTCAAAACTTGCTTTATTAGAAAACATTACTGAAGAATTACTGGCTAGTGGACATAAAGCTTTAATTTTCAGCCAGTTTGTTGACCATTTGACTATAATAAAGAAGTTTTTTGATGAAAAGGGTTATAAATATCAGTATTTAGATGGTTCAACCACTATTAGGGCTAGAAATAAAGCCATCAAAGATTTTCAGAACGGCGAAGGCGATTTCTTCTTAATCAGTTTAAAGGCAGGCGGACAAGGTATAAATCTTACGGCTGCAGATTATGTAATTCATATGGATCCATGGTGGAATCCTGCAGTTGAAGACCAGGCATCAGACAGAGCACATAGAATTGGTCAAACTAAGCCTGTAACAATTTATAAACTAATCACTACAAACACTATTGAAGAAAAAATTGTTCAGCTTCACAGTAAGAAAAAAGACCTGGCAGACGGACTACTGGACGGAACAGATATAACAGGCAGAATATCTACCAATGAACTTATTTCGTTAATAAATAATTCTGCTATAAATAAACTTAACGATTAAAAAACAAAACCTGTTATTCTTACTGCACTTGGAGTAATCTTAAATTCCTTAATTCCGCAAGGGAACCCTAACTGTGAAAAATCCCATAAAGGATTAAGCCAATTTAAAAATACATTTTTTAATTCTGGAGACATTTCTTCTCCATTTATACTGCCTTCAATAATATTCATTGTTATTACAGTATCAGTAACATTTGCTGAAAGTTTTGCTGTAAATGGAGTAAAACTGTCATTTGAAATCATTGCAAACGGGTTTCCTGGAACTTTTTTAAGATTGACAGAACCAGTAACAATAACAGCATCATTATCTAATGTGAAATTTGCACTATTAAAAATTCTTTTAGCAGATGAAACTCTTATAATTTCCTGGTTAATAATTTCTTGGAATTCTGAAGCAACTATATCCCCTGCTAGTTTAATCTTACATTTGCTCTGGATAGAGTTAAAATCGGCATTAGATTTCAGAAGCTCATTTCTTGAGTTTTCTGTTAAATCTTCAAATTTTACTATTACATTACTAAATGAGTGACCTTTAATTGAACCATCTTTTAAGTTTACATAATATCCGTTATTTTTAAATTCATCTTTGATT
>JAFXRA010000113.1 GCA_017526725.1 Candidatus Rifleibacteriota bacterium | reverse complement strand
TTGAATAATATATATATTATAACATCGGCAATTGTTTATCAAGATTAAACTATTCGAAAAAATAATATTTTTTTATTTTTTTGCAAGCACTAAAACAATTACTTTTATTCTTCAATATTAACAAATCTAAAGGTTGCTAATATTGAAGATATAGGGTTAAAATAAGATGTATTAATGAAAGAGAATAATAACAATATAAAAAAAGTCATATGGTTATTAGTTTTTATACTAATAGCAATATCTACTTTGGCAATTATTAGTATAAATGAAGAAGAAGAAGAAGAGATGTCAGAAGTTCCGATACCTCCTAATCTGTATTCTTCATCACATCATGTTATCGGAACTGGAAATACACTGGGAACTTACTTTGCTGCTGGTAAATTACTTGAAAAGTGGTTTAACGACAATATAGATAAAAAAGGCGGTTCTTTCAAAGCTTTTCAAACTAACGGCTCTGTTGATAATATTATTCTTCTGCAGACAAAACGTATCGAATTTGGAATGGCTGAGGCAAGAATAGCTAAAGAAGCTTATTCGGCAAATCCCAAAATAAGAGTAGTATGGCCGCTTTGGTATGATGTCGTTCAAATGATTAAACCTCCGGAAGATTTGGTGCCAAATTATGTCTTCCCAAGTGAGGTAAAAGGTTTTATCGGGCAAAAAAACTCTTCGACAGCTAGAACTTCAACCGAGATTTTTGAAGCATTAAATATTCCCGGGAACCACAGTGTTAATATCCCTGTAGATGAAGTTGTAAAAAAAATAGGTGATGGTCGTATTGGTTTTGCAATGATACAGGCTGGTATGCCGAACCGAACAGTAGCAGATTCTTTGATATTCTATCATTGTGGTCTTGTTAGTTTTGATGATAAACAGGTTGATCAAATTCTCAATAAAGTTTCTACTTCTGTTAAATATACTATTCCAGCGGGGTATTATGAAGAAAAACAGCCTGAAATAAAGACTATTGCAATTCCAAATGTTCTGGTTACCACATCTGATATATCACCTGAATTAGTTGAATATGTAACAGAAATGCTTATAAATGGCTGCCCGAAATTAAAAGGGCGATTTAAAGCATTTGAAACTGTTCCATCTGATTCAGAATCAATTCTAAGAATTTTAAGAGAAACAGGTGTTCCTTTACATGAAGGAACAAGACGCTGGTTAGATAAAAATTTGGATAAATTAAATAATTCAGATGATGGAGGTATGCAGAATTGATTTTATCTCCATTTTTTAAACTTAGTATAAAAGCTAATAACCGCAGAGGTATTGTTCTTTTTGTCGTTATTGGTGCAATTGTAATTCTTGGCGTTTTAGTTGCCTCTTATAATTATCTGGTAATGGGAAAATCCAATGAAAGCCGCGAAATACTCAAACATTTGAGAGCAGAAAAATGTGCTCAATCTCTTTGCCGTTTTGTCTTTTCTCATTTAATCAGCGATTTGAATGATGAAACTAGTGGTGGTGGAAGAATTATAAAGGATATTCTTTTTAGTTCAAATAGCCCAGATAAACTTAGTGAAGACTTAGGCAAGAAATGGTTGGCTCACATAGGCTGTGAAGAAGTTGTTACCGAACTTCTTAAAAACACAATCGGCAGCGAAAAACCAGATGCTCCTTTGGTGGAATTAGGCTTTTCCGATATTACTCCTTTAAATAGTTTAAAGTCTGCTAAAGGTATTGGAGATGAAGTCTCCTTTTTAGATTTGGAAAAAGTCGGGCGTCTAACCGTTAGAGTAACAATAAAAATAGGTAAAAGCCGTGCTGTTTGGCAGGAAACTCGACCATTTAAAGTTGTTTTCCCTTTCCCCATACCTATTACTAAATTTAATTTTTATTGGACTGATGGTGCAGATGATCCTTACGCTTTTAATACTATTTCCATTAAAAGTGATACTGGTGATTCAGCCAATGGTAAACATCCTTTCCTGCTGGATAATATTTCTTTAGATCCGACAAATAAAACTAATGCAAAAGAAGATGTTTGGATTGACAGAGGCTGGATTTATATTGGAGGGGATTCCCTTATATTAAATCGAGCAAGTGGAAGTAAAAAATATGGTCAGAATTTTTATTCTTATTTTGAACCAGGACCTCCGGTTACTTTAATGCTTGATTTCCCGTCAGGAGACAGATGGGATACCCATAGATACAATAATGAACTCCTTGGTTTCAGAGTAGCTTACTGGGGCTTTTCCGATTCATTGACTGGTTCTTCTAATCAGACATGGAAAATGATTCTAAAATCTGAATATGAAAATAATCCTCCAGACTCATCAGCTTCAGCTAAATATTGGAATAGTTCCTGCCTGCATTTATTCAGTGATAAAGAAATACTCGGCAACGGTTCATCGGCAAACAATATTATTCCAACCATTACAAGAGTTTCGGGTAATGTTTATGACCGATTCCTTGAAATGGGTTATTTGTTGCCTACAAGTTCCAGTGACTCTTTATTTGCCGCTACAATAGGAATAAAGGATGATACGGAATTTAATTCTTTAAAAAGCAATTATTCTTCTGAAGAAAATAAGTATTCTTTTGAAAACTTTTTATTCTTCTCTGACGGATATGATTTTGAAAGTGATTCTGACAAAAAAGGGGCAGATGTTTTGGAGGATTATTTTCAAAATCTGGAATACTCAGTTAATAATACTAGTGCTGTAGATTATTATAAAATTATGAGTAAAGCAAATTTCCGCAGTATAGATGAAACTTATAATGTTATTGCTGGTTATTCTAAGAGTAATGAAGATGTAAGCATTCCTCCCCTGCCTTTCGTGCCTAAAACAGATGATTTGACATTTCAGCCGCAAAACACTGATAAATTCACCAGTAAGCCTTTAGTGTTCAATGAATATATGAAAAATATAGGGAGTTTAAAGATTTCTGAAATAGGTAAATGCGAAGATAAAACTTTAGGGTTGTCTTTAAGAACCTGCTATGAAATAACCGGTTCTTCTGATGGAATACAAAGTATTATGAATACTTATTTCTGCTCAAATAGTTCTGATTTGAATCTGAATAATCTTGTTTATAAAGTAACTCCTGATAGCGGTAAAGTTAGATTCAGCAATATGAGTATAAAAACACCAGGGACGATATATAGTGACGGTCCGATGACAGTTGGTTCTTTTTTGCCTTCACCTGAAGATACGGTTAAAACTCCTGTAATGATGCTTTCAGGAAATGGTGCAATTACCATTAATAACTCTGGGAATAATGAAGTCAGAGCCTATCTGGTTGCTCTTGGTGAAGGTGGGACAGTGAAGGCAGACAGGAAAGATGTTCCTCTTCGTATTAGCGGCGGAATGGCTGTTAAAGAGTTTAAACCTGAAAATATACCGGACAAAGGTGGATACTTAGTATATAACACTGAATTAGACCCTCTTAGAGAAGATTTTATACAAAAATATATTGGCGTAGTAATTGGCCCCAAAGGATGCAACCCATGAGAAAAAGAGGTATTAGTCTTGTTGAAATATTAATTGCCTCTGCTGTTTTCCTGGCAGCAGTAATTCCTCTTTGGGGATTGATGGGGTCTTCTCATCAACAGGTTGTTCGTTCTGCTGATGAAATTAAGGCAAGCCAGTTAACAGTAGAAATTTTGGAACAGATTGAAAACTCTCAGAATATTGAATTCCTACCAGAAGATGACACAGAAAAAGAATTTGTTCTTGAGTCAGGCGGAGAAATTTCTATAGGCGGAGAAACACCAGTTGTTTTTAAAGTTGGAGACTTTGAAGAATATATGGAACCTCATCTTGTTTTATCAGCATATTCTATTAAAGATGGGTTTATAGATGAAATAGTGATTGGCCGTGTAGTTACATTAGTGCTGAATTATAAAAGTAAAGAAGGACGCGAATCAAGATATACGCTTAGAGGTTTTATAAGTGCTAACAATTAAGAAAAAGGCTTTGACCCTTGTAGAAATATTAATATGTTTTGCTATACTATCTGGAATTTTAGGCATTATAATTGTTATGATGTCCAGAGGGGCAACCAATGTTAAAAGAGGCAGTTTTAACGCATTGGCAGCAAACCAGGCTTTCTGGATAGTATCTGTGATTAGAAGTGATATTTCTCGTTCTAATGGCAACATAAGTGTTGAATTAGACGGTGAGAATACATGGAATGGAGATACTGAATTTAAGGTAACTCTAGAAGGTGGAACAGCCAGTTATTCATTGGAAAAAAAAGGCGATAAAAAGATTTTTGTAAGGAAGTTTGTTGCTTCTAATGCTGGAACTGCTTTTGTGGTTTCTGACAATAAAAAACAAACATTTGGAGACGAATTTCTTAAAGAAATGACAATAAAGTTGAACGAAGATAATAGTTATCTTATAAGTATAACTATGGATGATACAAGTAAATCATCAAGCGGTATTCATGATTTTACCTGGACATCTTCTATTTATCCGCCAGAAACTAATGGCTTGAATGAGTTTTGGGTTTCTACTTTAGAAAACTAAATAATTAAAAGTGAAAGAAAGGCTAATGATGAGATTTATTAGAAGTAGCAAAGATATTCTTTTAATAATAGTCTTTTCTTTTATCTTTTTGTTAACAGGTTGCTGCGGTACAAAGTATAATTATTACATATATAGAAAAAAAGGTGAAGAAGCCTTGATTGCTAAGAATTATAAGAAAGCTCAGAATTATTACTCTATTATTTATACTAATGAGAGCAAGAAATCAAAAGTTGATATAGAGAAAACTACATGGGCTTTTTATCGATTAGGAGTAATTGCTGAAGTCACAGGAAACCTGAAAATGGCTAAGGGCTATTATTGGGGAGACGCTATTGACGAAGGATTTTATGATGAAAGTAAAAATACTAGTTGGTTAGCTCAGGCTGGGTGGGATCAATTAGAAGAATACAATACTCCAAGGACATTAGAGGAAATCTTGGAATTAGAATCGGCAGAACCACCTGAAGAAGGAGATTTTTCTGATCGTAAGAAAGATATTATTATTCCTCAAAAGAATAGAGATGTTTCGCATTTAAACAATCATTCAAATAAAAAGGGAATCATAACAAGAACAGCTAATAAATCAAGAATCAGGCCTCGTCGTAATGCTCCGGAGCCTTTGAAGGTATTATATTAAACTTATTATAAAGAAGGTATAAAGATGGCAAGAAGAGAAAATCGTTACAAAAAACTCTGTGAAGCTTTTGATATTGGCATAAAAGAATGCCGCGACTATCAGCAGGAATGCCGTGATTTTGTTCATGAACTTAAGAATTCTATTATAGAAAGCTTGGGTTGCCCTGAAACAAAGGTTTTTATGTTCCCACCAAGCACCGGATTTATTCCTGAAGGCGGACATTTGCACGGAGATGAATTTGATACTGAATTTGGAGAAAACGGTACTGCAGCAATAGGTTTCGCAATTAATGTTAATGGCAAATCATTAGAAGAAAAATTTTTCACATTTTTGATTGTTTTTAAGAAAAGCGGTTCTAAAATTACGTTTAATGTAGATGATAACAAAGATTTTAAGAATACTCCTGAAGGAGTAAAAGATTTCTGTGATTATCTATTTAAAGAAGCTGAAAAGAATTTATTGGGTAGATTGAAAAATTTCCTTCTGTCTCCTGAAGATGCATCAAAACCAATAGGATTCCGCATGGCTTCAGAAGTGGCTAACACAAAGGTTAAAAAATAAAATAA
>JAFXRA010000112.1 GCA_017526725.1 Candidatus Rifleibacteriota bacterium | reverse complement strand
ATTCTTTTTATAATATTGAAGGCGTAATACTTACTATTTCTTTCTTATTTTTTAATCTATTGGCTGGTTACTTGTTTTCTCGTATACCAGGAAATAAAGATACAAACCAATATGGTTCGCCAAGAGGAAATCTTAGAATAGATTCTAGTAGCTTAATACTTAATTTATTCGTTAAACTTCTTAGAATACTTCATTTAATCAAACAAGAAGAATAGTTTTTGTTTTGTTGATGTTTATTAAACCGTATATGCAACCCAACTTTGGACAAGCAACTCCTTTGTCCAAAGTCTTTCGTCTGTAGTTCTACAGCAAATCTTTTTGCTCTAACCTCTTGCATCTATATAAATCTCGGCATCATCGACGAGAACGGCAACATAATTGAGTAAAGCTTATATTATAAGACCCCTTTCGTCTGCCTACGGCAGCCACTTCCCCCAGCTAAACTGTGGGCAGATCTTAATGGCGGCTTTTTTTTAATGAACCGACTGTGAACACCCAACTTTGGACAAGCAACATCTTTGTACAGAGTCTTTTGTCGGTTGGCTTGTAGCTTGTAGCTTAGAGCTAATTGTTTTGGTGTTATTTATATAGATGGGCTTGTATTTTTTGAAGCTATATTTTATAATCCCGTAAACTTAATTAAGGATACAAAAATGGATCAACTAGTTTACGGGTTTTCAAAATCAAAGAACATTTCATTGACTTATGTTGATGTTACAGAAGCCGCAAAGAAATTAGAACAGAAGCATCTTTCAGGGCCTACGGCCGGCAGATTCCTAGGTGAAGCTTTGGCTTCAGTTGCTTTGCTTTCAGCAGATTTAGGGAATAAAGACGAACGAATTTCTTTGCAGGTCAGAGTTACCGGGCCTATCGGAGGCTGTGTAACTGACGCATCAAGAGAAGGAAATTTGCGTGGATATTCCCAGATAAAGATTTTAAATGATTACGACTCAAAAGAATCTACAGAATTAAAAGAAATCGTAGGCGAAGCTGGAGAATTAACCGTAATTCATTCTAATAGCCGAACAATGTTAGACAGTCAGCAGATTCGCTGTGATCCATTCAATTTCAAATATGCTATAGCCCGTTATTTTAACGATAGAAAGGCTGTTCCAACTGCAGTTGAAATAGTTGTAAAAAGCCAGGATTTTAAGCTGGAAAAAGCTTATGCAATCAAGATGAGCAGAACTTCTGACGGTAAATCAGAAGATTTTGTTCCTCTTCTTGAAAGATTTAACGACCACACAATTGAAAGAGCTCTGGCTCAAGGTGTTGATATAAAAACAATAGCCAAGAGTCTTGGACTTGATGACATTCAGATAATTGAAAGCAGACCATTAACCGCAAATTGCACATGCAGTTACGAAAAGGTTGTTAATTCTGTAGCCTGTCTGCCGGTAGAAGATTTAACCGAAATCATAGAAAAACGTGAAGAACCTGAAGTAACCTGTCATTTTTGCAGCACAACCTATAAAGTTAAAACTGAAGAAGTTGTTGCATTACTTAGAAAGAAGCAGGAAAAGAAATGAAAATAGTTACTTTTAACGTTAACGGAATTCGTTCTAGATTACATCAGATTAAGGCTGTTTGTGACAGATATGTTCCAGATTTAATTGCTTTGCAGGAAACAAAATGCGTTGATGATGCTTTCCCAATGAAAGAAATTGCTGAAATGGGCTATCATGCAGAGATATTCGGGCAGAAGGGCTATCATGGAGTTGCAATTCTTTCAAGAGAAAAGCCATATAAAGTGCAAAAAGGTTTTGCAACTGATGATGAAAACTCTCAAAAACGTTTTATTTCAGTTGAGTACGATTTTATAGGTAAAAAGAAGTTTACCTTTATGAATGGCTATTTCCCACAGGGAGAAAATAGAAATCATCCCGAAAAATTTCCATGCAAAAGAAAGTTTTATGCAGATTTGCTTGACCTTCTAAAGAAAAAATATAAACCCACAGACAACGTTTTAATTGTAGGCGATATGAATGTTGCTCCTGGCGATAAAGATATAGGTATAGGTGAACAGAATGCAAAGCGCTGGCTAAAAACAGGAAAATGTTCTTTCTTGCCAGAAGAACGGGAATGGGTTCAGGCTATATTAGACTGGGGAACACAAGATCTTTATCGTGTAATGTACCCTGATTCAACTAAGCTAAGCTGGTTTGATTACAGAAGCGGTGGTTTTGAATCTGAACCCAAACATGGTTTGCGTTTAGACTTGCTGTTAGGAACAAAATCTATGTTGGAACACTGTTTCAGAATTGAAATCGACCACGATATCAGAGGCATGGAAAAACCATCAGACCATTGTCCTGTAATTGCTGAGTTTGAATAATAAAAATGTCTGCTAGTTAAAAGTTTTAACAAGTCAGACATTTTTTGTTTTAGTATTTAATAAAAAGAATTAACCTTGATTTTCAGTATTGTTAGTTGGTTCGTTTGTAACTGATTCTGGTTGTGGGGTTTCTTCTTCTTTTTTTACTTCTTCTGGCTGTAAGGTATTGGCTTCAGCAGTTTCATCCTTTTTAACTTTTGTTATAGTATTGGTTGGCAGACAGAATAATACAATCAAAGCTATAGGACCTATTGGCTTGAGCAAAAGATGTAGGAAAAGAAGCCAGGGAGTAAAACCTGCATCCCTTAATCTTCTTGCAGAAGGGCCAAGAGTCAGTATAAAATAAACCAGATATAAAAAGAAATAGGTTGTCCATATTCCGATGGTAGAATAGGTGGTAGAGTTAGTCCAAATGTTTGTTCTTGGAAAGTGAACTAAAAAAGTGACTCCTGCAAGGAATAGAGGCATCATAAATAAATAGAAAGGGATAAATAGAATAATTACATATGTCCAGAATTTTTCTCTATTTAATTTGCCTTCAAAACAAAAACAGCTTTTTATTATTTCAACGAAATTATCAGCTATTGAATTCATAATTAATGCTCCAAGAGGGAAGATTTTGAATAGTTCAGCGATTTTTATAATAACATAACAAAAGTAAAAGGTATAGAGCAAAAAATATAATTGTATTAAGAAAAATAGGCTGATAGAATATTATTATAAATTGTTAAGGCATTTACTTATATAATAATTCCGGATTGATGTGCCTTTGGCTCGCCCTTTACAGGACAAGCAGAGGCTGTGCTAAAACTAGTAATAATTTGATGAAAAATTAGTATTTATTTGTTTGTAGCCTACCCATTGTCATAAACGTATAGCTTTCAGGGCGTAAAGCCCATACGCTATACTTATTATGACAAATGTGTAGGCAATAAGCACAATCTAATTTGGACATAAAAATTAGTTTTAGCACAGCCTCTAGCAATGACGACTATATAAGAATATAGATGCCGAAATATAAAGAATATCAAAGCGAGAATATTATGAAACTGCTTATTAGACAAATCGAAGCTTCATTAGATTATAACAATGCTAAGATAATTAATGCTGCTGCTTCCAGACTGAACTGCAATACTAGAGATATAAAAAGCTGTGAAGTTATAAGAAGAAGCCTGGATGCACGTCCCTGGCGAAAGGCACCGGTTTATATCCTTTCTATTGAGGTAGAATTCACAGGAAAAATAAATACAAAAAAACTACCGAATAATGTTGAAATAATAAATAAAAGATTTATTGATGAAGAACTTGATTTGTCGAAAGCAAAAAAAATCAACTCAAGGCCCGTTGTTGTCGGTGCTGGGCCTGCTGGTTTAATGGCAGCTCTTGTGCTAGCCAGGGCAGGGGCAAAACCTATTTTGATTGAACGAGGCAGTAAAGCGGAAGAAAGAAGTGAGGCCGTTAAAGAATTTTGGAAAAGCGGCAAACTTAATCTTAATAATAATGTTCTTTTTGGGGAAGGCGGAGCAGGTCTTTTTTCAGACGGCAAACTTACTGCACGAAGCAAAGACAGAAGACGCATCAGATTATTTTTTGAGGAATTGGTAAAAGCTGGTGCCCATACTGATATTTTGATTGATGCAGAACCGCATTTAGGCAGCGACACTTTATTGAAAATAATTCCTAATTTGAGAAATGAAATTATTCAAAATGGCGGTGAAATCAGATATAAAACTGCTCTTAAAGAAATAAATATTTCAGACAATAAAATCATTTCGATAAAAGCTGGTGAAGAGCTTATAAATACAGATTATCTGATTCTTGGAACAGGGCACAGTGCTCGCGATATTTACAGACTGCTGGCCTTTTTGAATGCTTCAATGGAAGCTAAGCCTACGGCAATAGGCATAAGACTCGAAGTTCCTCAGAAACAGATTGATAAATCTCAGTTCAGGCAGTTTGCTGGAAATACTAAAATGGGTGCTGCCAGCTACAAGCTCACTATAAGAGCTGAAGATGATGTTAGAGCCTGTTATAGTTTCTGTATGTGCCCAGGTGGTCAGGTAATAGCCTGCGCAAATGAAGAAAATGGTTTTACAACAAATGGAATGAGCCTTTCTAAGCGAGATGCAAAATATGGCAATGCTGCATTTATTGTGCCTGTTGAACCAGCAGATTATGATTCGGTAGAAAATACCGAAAAATATTCTGTACTCTCAGGAATAAGTTTTCAGATTAATATAGAGCAAAAGGCTTTTATAAGTGGTGGCAGCGACTTTACAGTTCCTGCTTTAAAATTGAAAGATTATCTGGCTGGAAAGGTTTCAACTGAACTTACCGAGTGGCGCTCGTGCTCCCGCTCAATCCCAGCTTCTTTTGATGATATTTTGCCTGAATTTATTAATAAAACTTTAAGGCATCAGATTCCTCAGATGTTAAAAGAACTTGATGAAGTGTCTATTGAAGATGCTATAGTTTATGCGGCTGAAACGCGCAGTTCTAGCCCGGTAAGAATTCTTAGAAATGAAAATTGCGAGTCAATGAACATAAAAGGGCTTTATCCTATTGGTGAAGGTGCTGGATATGCCGGAGGAATAGTCAGTTCTGCTGTAGACGGCATGAAAGCAGCTGAATCAGTTTTAGGGTTATTGTGATTATTTGTTTATAGCCTACACATTTGTCATAAACGTATAGCTTTCAGGGCGTAAAGCCCATACGCTATACTTTTTATGACAAACGTGTAGGCAATAAGCACAATCTAATTTGGACTTAAAAATTAGTTTTAGCACAGCCTCTAAAAAAGGGGGTAGAGAAGAAGACATCTTAATTACTAGTAGATACTGATAAGCCGGCGAGATAGCCGGTTGAAAAAGCAGCCTGAAGATTGAAACCACCTGTGTCAGCGTCTACATCAATAATTTCTCCGGCAAAATAGAGGTTTTTAATTATTCTGGATTCCATTGTTGTTGGATTTATTTCTTTTGTAGAAACCCCGCCAGCTGTAACTATAGCCTGTTCCCAGGGGGCATGACCAACAATATCAAATTTAAGCTCTTTTAGCCACATTCTTAGCTGTTTCCTTGTTTCAGCCGTTGTCTGGTCAGCCTTAGTAGTGGTGTTAAGCTTTAAGCTCTTTATGCAGTATTGCCGTAATCCGTTAGGCAATAAGCCTCCGATGATATCATTAAATCTCTGGTCTTTCTTTTCCTGAATATCTCTTAATATGCGTTTATCCAGCTTTTGATGGTCTAATGCCGGTTTTAAGTCAATTCGAATTTCACATTTCTTTTTATTTTCAATTGCTGGAACTGCAATTCTGCTTAAAGTGATTATAACGGGGCCTGCAATATAGCCATCCTGGAAAAGCATTTCTCCAAATTCTTCTCCGCTTTTTTTGCCGTCAATAAACAATTCTGCCTTTATATTTCTTGGATTCACGCCTTCTAGATAATTTGGAAGAGGAATTGATGGCTTTAAGGCACAAAGAGAGGGCAGGGGTCTTATAATTTCATGACCGCAGTTTTTGGCAAATCTAAGGCCATCGCCTGTAGAACCTGTTGCAGGGTAAGAAAGCCCGCCTGTAGCAAGTATAACATTGCTGGCGTAATGTTTGATTGCTCCGGTTGAAACGCCTATGCATCTGCCTTCTTTAATTAAAAGTTCTTTTACAGGAGTTCCGACCTTTATGGTTATACCGCGTCTTAATGCAGCTTTATGAAGGCAGTTTACTATATCTGTTGCTTTACCTGAAGAGGTGAAGACTCTGCCGCCTCGTTCTTCTGTGGTAGGTAAACCTTCTTTGGCTAAAAAATCTACTAGTTCTTTGTTGAAGAACTTTTTGAATGCTGTTTTTAAGAAACGTCCTCTATTGTTGAAGTGTAGCAGAAACTTATCGTAGTTTTCTGTGTTTGTTACATTCCCTCGCCCTTTGCCTGAGATGCCTAGCTTTCTAGCAGGTTTGGGCATTGATTCGAAAATAGTAACAACCTGACCTGCATCAGCAGCTGTAATAGCAGCCATTAAACCGGCTGGGCCTGCACCTACAACTATTAGACTTTTTTTTATCATTTTTTCTTTACGCTGAAGCCGAAAGCGCCAAGCTGTTTACCTAATGAGACATATGCACCGTGTGCATAACCTAATAAATTGGCTTTATCAGTGAGGAACTTTCCGTCTGTATCTATATATTCTTTGGAAACTTGTACAGAAGTAATTTCTGCTAAAAACATATTATGTGAACCAAGAGGAATTTCTTGCTTTACTTTACATTCCAGGTTAATAGGACATTCCATAATTATAGGTGCTTTAACCCTATTGCTTTTGCCTGGTGTAAGGCCTGTTTCGTGAAACTTATCGCATTTGCTGCCTGAAATCACTCCACAAAGATCTGTTTCTTTTGCCAGTTTCTTCGAAGGAATATTGATTACAAACTCGCCGCTTTCCTTTATAAGCTTATAAGAATGGCGGCTTGGTCTGACAGAAATTGAAACCATCGGCGGTTCAGAGCAGATCGTTCCAGCCCAGCCTATAGTAATAATATTTGCTTTATT
>JAFXRA010000111.1 GCA_017526725.1 Candidatus Rifleibacteriota bacterium | reverse complement strand
GGGGGAAGCAGAAGCAGTAGCAGTAGCAGTCGTAGTTCCAGTAGCTATAGCAGTTCCAGAAGTTCCAGAAATTATAGCAGTTCAAGCAAAATTGAAGGTAATCTTGATGCAGATATTATAAATCTCTTTATTAGTTGTAAAAAAAATCATGGTTTTTTTCTAGCTTTACTGATTTTTTCCCCATTACTGATTTTTCATTTAATAACTTGTTTGGCTTTATGTTTTTATTTTCAAGAAGACAAATTAAATAATAAAATAATACTTATACTTTTAATCATTTTTGGTAGTTTCTTTTATGTTTCGTCAGTCTTAACAATTGTGATTATACTTTTTGGTAGTATTTTCTTTATTCATTTCATAGGTTTGAGAATAAAATACGGCCATTTTATTAATTTTTATGAACAACAAGACTATGAAAGTAAAAATATTTATCATTCAACAGAAAGCTCTGTTTTAAAAAAATCAAAAGAGACTCCTTCAAAAGAAGAATCTGCTTTAATGCAAATAAAAAAGAACAATCCTGACTTTTCATTAGATAGTTTTAAAACAAGAATTAAAAATGCTTTCAGAATAATTCAAGATTCCTGGATGAACCGAGATTTATCAGATGCAGAAATGTTTTTAGCCGATGGAACTTACGAACAGTTTCAGATTCAGATTAACGGGATGATTGAAGACAATAACGTAGATATAATGAAAGATCTGAAAATATTAAACACCAATGCAATAAAAGCTGAAAGCACCAATGACTATGATTCAATATATGTGACAATTCAGGCTAAGGCAATAAATTACCTGACGAATCAAAAAACAGGGGCAATAATTATAGGAAGTAAAACTGAACCTGAAAAATTTGCTGAAGTATGGTGTTTCATGCGAAGAAAGGGAACAAAGGAATTAAACAGCAAAGGGCTAATAGAAGGATATTGTCCTAATTGTGGATCTCGCATAGAAGGTGCAAGATTAATACAATGTCCATCATGTAGTGCTTTATTAAAATCAGGACAACACGACTGGATTCTTGCAGGTATTTATCAGTTATCTGAATGGAGAGATACTCATAATTCTTATATACCTGGTTTAAAGAACTTATATAAATACGATCCATCATTTAACATACAGAATATAGAAGATAAGCTTTCTGCAATTTTCTGGCGTATGATAGAAGCCATTAGAACAAGAAAAGCTGATCCTATTCTTAAAATTTCATCAGATAAATTTGCTCAAGATTTTATAGACGCATCATGTAAACATCAGATAATATCGAATTACTACAGAGCAGGAATAGATTCTATTGAAATAAAAGGTATTTTCGAAGAAGAAGGTAAACATGTATTATTAGGACAAGTTGTATGGAATAGTTGTCCTAATAATGATTTAACAAAAACAATACATAAAAAATCCTTATTTATTTTAAAAAGAAGTATAAATACTAAAACAGATATAAAAAAATGTTTCTGTAGTTCACATTGTATAAATTGCGGAGCAGCAGAAACTTTTAACAGCAGCAATTACTGTGAATACTGCAATACTGCTGTTAATGATGATACAAAAGACTGGATTCTTACTGATATTGTTAATCTTTTTTCGAAATTAGCAGAACAGTATTTGAAACAATCTCGACTTTACGATAAAGAAGAAGTTTTAATTAATCAGGAAAAGAAACAAACAGACGGGAATAAAATCAATACAGAAACCGCAAATAACACTGATTCTACAGAAGATTATACCGATGACTCTTTAGATAGCAGTTGTTGGGGGTTATTAGGGAAATACTCTGTTAAAGATCTTCTTAGAATGTGTATAGCAGTAATGCTTGCTGATGGCAAAATAGATGAAAAAGAATTAAAAATCATTCGGAAAATCTGTGAAATAGGATATATACCGGAACAAATCCTTCAAATGAATATAAGAGAAATGCAAAGCATTGATAACCATATTGACTATGTTTTAAACACATCTGCAATAGAATTGGACAAAGATCTGCTTAACTTATTAATTAAAATAGCCATTTCTGATGGAGACTTAGCAAAAACTGAAGCTAATCTCATAATTAAGCTTGCAGAAAAAATGCAAATCTCTAAAAATGAAACTATAAATGCTATAAACAGTATTTATGAGAAAAAATGGAAAAAGAAATTAGACCAGTCTATTTTTTCCCAAATGTCTTGAGTATTTCTGTCCTTAGTGTACCAGCACCAGAATTGTGAATCAGGAACAAATGCTGATTCTTGTTTATGCAGGCCCTTACCTGGAAAAGGTAAAGATGGCCGGCATAACTGGTCATAACAACAGCCACATCGCATCTTCCTACTATTTCGTTAGTTCTGGCCTGACTTATGGTATGGAAACCTTCATACCATTCATAATCAGCATCTTCGACACCGGCTTCTTTCAAAGTTGGCCAGTATTGTTCACGACTGCCACCGCCAAAAATAACTATTCTCTTGCCCTTCATCAAACCTTCGACAGAATTGGCATTTTCATCGGGAAGAGCATTTAATTGTCTGAGTTTTGCTGTTAATTCCTGATTTTCATTATCAAGTTTTCTGAATTCGCTACGTAACAAAGCATCTTCTTCAAGAGTTTCTTTGAGTTCTTTGTTGGCAGCATTAACTTTCGCTTCTGCAGCAGAAAGCTGTTTTCTTACTTCTGCCGGGTCTAGCTTGGAAAGTTTTACCTTTATTTCATCGTTTTCGATTTTAACTGCTCTAGCTTCAGCTTTGGCTTCATCTCTTTCTATGATAAGTTTGTTTATCTGTTCTTTAAGCTTATCAGCATCAGAACGCATTTCGCCAATCTTTTCCTGCAATTCTTCTTTTGTTAATTCAAAATCTTTTAAGGAAATATTAGGTCTAGTCTGGTTAAAATGCTTTAAAACAAAGTGGTGATGCGTATAGACTTCTAATATATCTTTCAGATAATCTTCGTAAGCTTCCTGTTTATCTTCGTTTGGCGGAAACTCTGTCTGGACATCTTTGATTAAAAGCTTCAAAAGCTTTTTGCCGTCTCTGTATGCCTTGTCAACATCATCATAAAAAGTAGGTCTAACAAGATTCAGATTCTTAGTTTTATTGAATATTTCGTCAAGATACTTGAAGTTATCAGCATCTAATATTTTCCAAAACCTTATTACATCTACAGGCTTAATTTCGTAGCGCAATTCTCCAAGAATCTTATCTAAAGCTTCTTTGCGGTCTTCTTCTTTTACAGGAACATCATAATTTTCATTTTTACAAATAATATCAATCTGCTTCACAAGCTTCTTAAAAGCAGGAAATTCATCACTATCCAAAAACAAAGCAGCTAAAAAACTCTTTCTCTTCAAGAAATGTCT
Organism: Candidatus Rifleibacteriota bacterium; assembly: GCA_017526725.1. The sequence continues at coordinate 8,756 of JAFXRA010000111.1, read as the reverse complement.
AGAGAAAACTCTTTTTTCTCCGCCAACTTCAACATCGTATTTAGAGCTTACCTTGCCGCCGACATTATATTTTTTCTTTTTCTTAGCTGCTTCTTCTAAAGCTTCTGCTTCACGCTGTTTGCGAATCTTAGCCAGCTTTTCTTCTATCATTTCGCTGACTAATCGAGCCTGAACCGGACCGCTCAGCATAATATCAAGCAAATCACCTATAAACAGAGCAAATGCCCTGCCATTATTATCGTAGGCTTCAGCAAATCTCTTATGTATATTCCAAAATCTGTTTTCTTCTTCATCAAGCTTGCTTTCAGGTTTGGTATCTTTCTTTTTAACCAGATCTCCAGCAACCTGTGTAAGCATATTCTTATCTTTTTTTGCTGATGGGGAAAAACCAGCCAGCTTTTCTAATTCATCTAAGTCCTTTTTCTGACTTCTGGAAAGGTTAAGACCGTCTAGTGGATTTAACATAAGTGTGACTTCCTGATTATTTTTTAAATATAAATGTTTAAGCTATTTGATTGCCGCCGCGCATGCGTGCAAGTTTGAGTGCTTTTTCAGCCATCTTCAACAAATCTCCGGGTTTTGTAGTTACGCCAGAACTGCTAGCAAGACCGAAGCTGCCTGTTAGCATTATGGTCTGATTCCCAGCCCTGACTTTTGTCTGGCTGAGAGATGACTTCAATTTATTAGCAGCGACTAGTGCACCTGTATAAGGTGTTTCTGGAAGAAGCATAGCAAAGCTGTCTGAACCGAACCTAGCAACCAAGTCATGAATTCTTGTAGCAGAATCAAAAATCTTCCCAACTTCCTTTAAAATACGATTGCCTGTATTTTCACCGTAAGTCTCATTAACAGCCGAGAAATGATCCAAATCCATCAAAATTAACGAAATGTCTTTTCGATATCTTTGCGCTCTGCAAAATTCTTCTGTGAGTCTTCGCAAGAAAAGGTTTTCGTTGGCAATTCCCGTAGTCTGGTCAGTAGTTGCATCATGATACATTTTTGTTCTGTTTATAGCAACAGAAGCTTGGGATGCAAATATCTTAAGCATCTGATCGGTGCGGGCAGTCATAATATTGCCAGAATGCTTTGTATCTACATATAGAACGCCTATAGTATTAGTCATTTCTTTTAAGGGCACAATTGCAACGGAAAGAATACCAACATCTTCAGGCCCTTTTTGCTTTGCATTCGGATTTCTGAAATTGTGGGAAGGTCCAATCAAGGATTCACCAGTATCAAAACACTTGCTTACCAAAAATGAAGTTGCCTGCATATCTTCGGAAATTTCTTTATTATCGAAATTAATCATAGATACGGTTTCAAGCCTGCCGAGTTCTTCATTAAACAGCATCATCACAGCACGTTCACCGCCTGTAACGTTTATTGCCATTTCTAACGTAAACTCAAGAAGTCTTGGGAAACTAGCGATGGAATTCAATGCATAGCTGACTTCTAATACTGCAGAAAGCTCTTTTATGCGAGTGACCATTTCGCCTTCAGTTGCTGATAATGCCGGATAGTATTGGCGCGGAATCTTTGAACGAATGGTAGCAAAGCTTTTGCGAACAAAACTTTCGTTGCTGTTAAGGAAAAATGGGAAAAACCTATCGCTGTCAGGGCTGATAGAAGCTTCATTGCCTTCTAACTGAAGAGAAACAAAAACATCGTCAGACATTTCTATAAAACAGCCTGGATTGATTGTTGCTATAAAACCTGGCTGAATCTTTTCGCCGTTAACAATTGTACCATAAGGGCTTTGCAAATCCTGCAAAGTAAGATAGCCTTCGGAATTGTAACGAAGCTGAATCTGACGGCGGGAAACCCCCATTTTATTCAGTTGAATATCGCAGTCGTTTCCACTGCCGATAACAACGCCGTCACCGTGCAAACTTGGGCTTCCTTCGTAAAGAATCTGCCCATTTTTATCTGTTATCAATATTTTCATTTCTTAACCCTGTAACCGCATTTACAAACTTTTTTTGCCCCTAAAACACGACCGCATTCAGGGCAATATTTGCTAACATGGCTGGCAATTTTCTTTTCTGCGGCTTGTAGTTTTCGCTTTTCTTCCAATTTTTTGGCTAATTCAAGAAAAGCCAAGCTTTCACTTTCGCTAACTGCCGGCTTTTTGGCAGCCCCACTAATCATTTCTTCGTATTTTTCTGAATAATCGGGGTTTTCTTCTAAGTAGGCTTCAAAGGCTTTTTGCGGGTCTTTATGCTTTTTGTACAAATGCTCATAAGAGTATATTGGCTCTTCTTCAAGCTTTTCTTCACATATTGCTATGAATTTTTCTTCCCAAATATCATAAGGGTCCTGCATTTATTGTCACCTGCCTTTGCTACTAATGAGGATTATACCCTAATAATTATTAATTAGCAATGAGGAAGTTGAGAACAGAGAACAGAAAACTGAGAACTGAGAACTGAAAACTGAGAATTGAGAGTTAAGAGTTAAGAGTTAAGAGCGATAGAGAGGACAGTAGACGCGAGCCCTCAAAATAGAGAGCAGAGATAAGAGTAAGAGAGAAAAGAGGATTGTTTTAGGTTTACTACAAATCTTCGGACTTAACTTTGTAGTGCTTGGCAAAGTTCTCAAAAATCCCCTCGTTCTTAACATTAAAATGTCCTTTACATTGGGTACATACTTCTCACCCTTCCAACTCTTTCCACAAGCAACGTCAGTTGCTGTCCCACAACAAAGTGTCCCACAGCGTAGCGTCTCACTTGAATAAGGTCGAGCAAGCAACCGTCCGCCAATCAACAAAAACGCTGGCTGAAAGCCAACATTGACAGTGTGGTGATATTTATGTACAATTAAAGAATCATGTCTTGATAATCTTATAAACATATAAGGAGACCAAATGAAAAAGACATCTATATTGGCTGTAGCAGCTTTGATAGTCGGTTTATGCTCCTCTTCTTATGCAGCAACCAATGCTAAGAAAAACGTAAAAAAGAATGCTGAAAAAGAATGGACTTTGGCAGTATTCCTCAATGCAGACAACAATCTTGACAGATTTGGTGTTGCAGATCAGGAAGAAATGAGCAAAGTTGGTTCCAGTGATTATTTAAATATAGTTTCTTTAATAGACCGTGAAAATGGACCAGCTCAAATAAATTATATTGAAAAAGACAATATTAAAAAGATTAAAGATATGGGCGAACTCGATATGGGTGACTATAAAGAGTTTGTTAAATTTGTTAAATTCGTAAAAGAAAACTACCCTGCTAAACACTATTGTTTCTCTTTCTGGAATCATGGTTCTGGCTGGAAAGACAAAAACGAAGCCGGTTCAGTTCTTAGAGGCATTTCATACGATGATTCAACCCACAATCATATTTCAACAAACGATTTAACAGTAGCTTTAACTGAAGCCAATAAAATTCTCGGCAAGAAAATAGATATGCTCTGCTTTGACGCCTGCTTGATGCAAATGGTTGAAGTTGCATATGCAGCAAAAGACCACGTTGATTTCATGGTAGGTTCAGAAGAAACAGAACCAGGCAAAGGCGCTCCTTATGATGATATTCTTAAGACCTTGAAAAAAGGCATGGGTCCAAAAGAATTCGCAATTAACTGGGTTAATGCTTTCGGCGATTCTTATAACGGCGGTAGCCAGGGAAAAGCCAAATCAACCCAGTCTGCTCTTGAAATGAGCAAACTGCCTCAGTTTATCGATGCAATCAACGGTTTTGCAAAAGTAGGCATGGCAAAAGACTACTCTAGATTCTTCAGACAGATGAATGTCTACACTCAGAAATATGCTTATCCTGAAAATATGGATATACTGCACTTTGTAGAATTAATGACTGAACCAACAGGTCTAGACAGCCTAGAAAATTTAAAGAAACAGCATGTAGATGAATCTTTAAAAACCGCTATTAAAAAGCTTCAGGCCGCTGGCAAGCAACTTATTATTGCTAACAGATTTACATCTGATCTAGCTCAGGAATCTAAGGGTATTGCTATTTTCTTCCCAACTTCATACTATTGCCCATGGCTCTACCAAGATCTTGCTTTTGCAAAAGATACCCTTTGGGATGACATGATTGAAGCTCAAGGCGGATTTGCAACTATTAACAAAATATCTGATGATGTTAAGAAGGGTGATTTAGATTCTCTCTCTAAGTTAGTAAAAGAAGCTAAGAAAGACCCCAAAAACAAAATTTACCGCAGAGTTCTTGTTCAGCTTAATTATATTGCCGACAATGAACGTGCTGTTCCTGCAAAATCTAAAGCAGAATTTGAAAATCTCCGCAATGGTTTGAAATCAGCTATAACTAAGTAAGTTTTTATTGTAGTTATTGTTTACACAAAAAGCCTGATATAATCAGGCTTTTTTGTTTATCCTCACTCCAAATTCCTAACTTCTATAAGCCGTGTGCATATAAATAATTTCGCAGGCTTCTTTTATTGCCTGATTTATAGGCACAAGCTCATCACCAAGATTCAAATCAAGCATTGATAGTTTTCTATAAAAATCAGATATTATCGGTGTCTTACCGCCAGTATTAATCTTTTCGCAAATCTGCCCAATTGCTTCCGGGCATTTTTGTTTTAAACTGTGACAGGCAGCAAAACATGGTTTTCCATGTTTATCTTCAACTGATGCAAAACCAAATAAGCGGCAGATTAACCCTCTTGTAGGGTAAACCTTGCAGCCCCATTTCCCATTTTCAAAAACAGAAAAAATACACTGAGGCTCTTTATGACTAGAAACATTTTCAAAAACCTCTTCTAATTGCCCGCTTTTATAAAAATGCCAAGCCAAAGGCAGAAACTCAAGGGGAGTAGCATTAATATCGTTATATTTGCAGCATTCAGCACAGTGTTCAATGCAATCAATATGATAGTGATTTTTAAAAGCTTTGGTTGCTTTGTCGGCCTCAGCCTGTATTGTTTCAATCTTTTGAATCTTCTGATATAAGTTTAACATGATTCCGGATTTTACTACCGGCTTATTAGGACTGCAAATATTTTAATGTAAATTAAGTTTAAGATATAAATATTAGTCTGTATTTCTAATCACAATAAGTTTTCTAAGAGTAAAAGGCTCATTAGTTCCGCCTCTAACACTGTCTTTAGAAGATACAGTAACTTCAACTAGCATAGAATGCTTATATACAGGGTATTTTTCGGAACCCGTATTAAATCTAAAATGTTTAAATTTCAAGTCCACTTTTTGCAATTTAGCAAAAACTGTTTTCTGAACCTTTCCTCCATCCATTTTTACTTCTCTGCAAACCCCTGAATCATTCAGCATTTTCGTATAAGTTACAGTAGAAGGTTTACCACTGCCTGATGCAGCATAATAAAAATTCCAAATGGCAGTATCAAAATCTTCGTTAACATTAGCATCCGGCTTTGAAATAGAAGTAGCCCTTAACAAATCATATTCTATCTGAGACATTATTATTGAAGCAGATTCCATATTTATCTGATGAGCCAAGCCTTTTGCAGAGCCTTTCATTCCTGAACTGAAAAGATTCATAAGAGCAATTATAATTAGTGAAGAAAGGACAACTACAACTATTACTTCTATTAATGTTACAGCTTTTCTTTTAAAACTCATTATTCTGGCACCAATCCCGACATAATAAATTCTCTCTTTTTTTCGCCTGTCTGTTGCCATTCTACTCTAACAGTAACAATTTTGTAGTTATACGGTCTTTGATCTGTTCTCGGGAAATCTTTTATACTAACAAATCTTTTAAAAATATCTTCTGTTTTATCAATATTAATTACATCATCTTTTAATTCAATATTTAGCTCACAGATATCTTTTTCATCTACTTCAGCTAATTTTTCGCTGTCGAAAGGCAAAACATTACAGTATGCAATAATGTTTGACGCATATTGTTGAGCTAAGATTTCATTTTTGTTATGTATAGTTCTGGAACTTCCTCTGGACATCAAGGTAAAAACAGGTACAAGAAAAACAGTTAAAATAACACCTACGATGCATATTTCAATTATAGAAAAACCTTTTATTTTTTTTCTTTTTCTAATCATTAGTCTAACATCTTCGTATTTTCTTTTAGATCATACATCAATAAAGGCAATTCTGATTTTGATTCTTCAACAATATATTTATTGGGAAAACAAGGAATTGCCGAAAGGTCTGTATTATATTTCAAAAACAAACCTCTTTTCATCTTTGAATAATCAACTTTGTTATTATTGCTGGCAATATTTTTCATTGCAATATTGCCTTTTATCATTAATTTATGGTCTTTTTCGTCCCCTTCAAGCTTTAACTGCCCACCGCCGACTATCAAAGATGCGTCTATTGTTTCAACACTTCTTTCAACTATTATATTGCCTTTTAGAGCAATTAAAGTAAAATGAGCATTATTACTGCTTTTTATATTACCACTAATAACAATATCACCTTCAGATAGGATAATTCCACCATGATTAATAATATTTAAAGTATTAAGTTTTACTTCTTTACCATTTTTATTATCTATATAAACCCATGAATTAAGGTCTAAATCCTTATTCTTCAGAAAACCTTTGACTTTAAAATACTCTTCTATATCATTATTGCTGGATTCATCAAAAATGCAGCTATAACCTATTCTTGAACTGTTTGCCGAATCAGTCAAACCGATTTTTTCGGAATCAAGAAAATTTTCTAACTTTTCTAAGGTAACAGATTCGGAATAAATATTTCTGAATTCTGCTGTTCTTTCTGCATTTGGAACAGACAAAAATACTTTATCGTCTTCTTGGTTTTTACAAAGCTTTTCTAAATCACCTTTTATTAAATCTTTACAGAATTCTAACGGATACTGCTGGTCAGCAGGTGCTTTTCCTTTTTCTTTCGCTATATAATAGGTAAAATCTTTATTATATCTGCTATTGGTGACTTTTGTGGCATATTCATTGAGATATACCTCACGCCCCAATTCATCTGCTTTTGATTCCCCAAATTTCATAGAATAAGACATATAGAAAGCCATCAAAGAATCTTTCTTTTCAAGATAAGCTCCCATACCTTCAAAATCTTTCTCTTCACCTTCTCCATAACCTATACCAATGGCATTAAAATAATCTTCATCCTTATCCAAAAATACCAGTTTATTGATTTTCCAGGTTGTTTTGCCGGAAGAGTCAATAAAGCCCTTTTTGAATGCTCTTACAGAACCGCACATAGAATTTACATATCCGTAAACTAAAGTGGGAGAGATATCTTTATCTGTACCATAAAGTCTGAAAATAGAGTTGTATCTTGTGATTTTATCATAACCAACACCGAAATTTTCCTGCCATTTATTATAATTTTCTGTTTTATCGTTACAAAGACCTATTTCGGCTTGAAGTATAGCAGTAACACCGTTTTCATTTGATTCGTTAGTTTTTCCCCACTCTTCCAATGTTTTCCAATAACCACTTGCACCATTTTTAAAAAAATGAAAATCTTCTCCGTAATCACCCTGAGTAACATTGGTAAAACCTCTTGCTATACCTAAAATGATTGGACTCTTATGGGTGGCTCCGCCTAAATAAATAAGCCCTCTTTTGTCGGCAACATAATCCTTATAATCTTCAAATGCGGCATTATTGCCATTATTTATAACCCAGGGGCGAGGACTACCGGGATTTAACTCTCCACCTTCTGTTGTGTCAACAACATTAAAGTAAGTATTTAAATCATCCTCTTCATAAATAGTCTGATTGTTAAAAGCATTTTCAACATAAAAGGAAAATTTAGATAAAACCGGTAAAAGATTCGCAGCTATTATTATCTCTGAATAAAAAAGATAATCTTCAGATATTGGGGATTTGGTTCCAGGCAATAAATAAGAAAACTTTGTATAAATGCGAACCAAACCTTTTTTTTCTCTAGGGTAAGGACTGTCTTTTCCATCAACCATAAGAGACTTAAAATCGCCCTTATAAATTACCCATTTTAGTTCTTTTAATTCTATTTTGTTTAAACCTGATTTATCAAGAAGCGTTGTATATATTTCACCGAAATAATCTTTTAAATCAGCTTCTTTTATAATTCCTTCACCGCTATCAAATTTATCAATAGGTCTACTAAGCAATTTATATAATTCACTGTCTTTTTTATTTAATTCAACTTTTCTTAAATAGTGATTAGACAGAATAGCCAGAGAGTTAGCCAACTCTCTGGCAAGCATGGTATCACCTAATTTTTTTGTGGTATGCACTCTACTGGTTGTCGATTTAAAGAACGAAGCCAGCAGTATCATTAAAGCTACAAGTATGCATACCACTACTAATATTACACTGCCTTTTTTTTGGCAGAAACAGAAAACCTTCTTCATTTACCAATCTTAGCACTAGGAGCCTTAAGTATTTTTACATGTTTTAAACTTTTATCAAAATCACAGCCTATTTTATTAGCTTCTTCAGGAGTAAGTTTTGATTCGTCTATTTCTTCAGATTCGGTAGACTCTGTTACGGTAATATGTTGTCCGTAGACATACCCTTTCATAGGGCTTGAAATTTTATACCATCCGCTTGAAGTAACCGAGTCTATAACAACAGTATCTCCTTTGCTTAATATTCCAATTTGAGCGGAATTTGAATTAGGTTCTTTTCTAACGTAAAGACCTATATCTGGATTAACATAGCCTTTTGTTGGTATAGTCTCAGCATAAATAGCTATTGCTAAGCCAACAATAGAAAGCATAAACAATAAGATAAAAGCCTTTTTCACGTTATTCTCCTATTTCTGTTATCAAGGCAGTTTAAACGGAACTATTTCAAATTTTCCTTCC
>JAFXRA010000110.1 GCA_017526725.1 Candidatus Rifleibacteriota bacterium | reverse complement strand
ATTTAAAGGAATTTATTATGCCAGACAATAACGGCGTAAACGATACAGAAGAGCTTCTTGAAGATTATGAAAACACTGAAGCTCAAATAAATACTAACGGCGAAGAAGAGGAAGAAGAACATAAAGAACCCTCACGGCTCTTTAAGTTCATCAGCACTCTTTTCTATATATTTCTGCTTTGTTCTCTTGGTGCAACGTTAGTATTAACCATGTTCACCCTCGATTTCTTAGATATAATTAATTTTAGAAATGCCATTCCTGAAAAATACAGAAAAGGCTGGCCTCTTGAAGCCTACTATGAATTTGTTAAGCTTCATCAGTTACCAGAAGAAGAACGCTACCAGCAAATGATTTATAGTGAACAGAATAGATATAACAAAATGATGGCTGACGGCAACAAAAGCTTAGAAGACCGAGCAAAAGCATTAGAAGAGTCTTATAGGGCATTAATAAGAACTCAAAAGGAACAGAGCCGTCTCGACCAGGAAGCACTTAGAAGAAAGCAGGAAGAACTAGCGCTTCAGCAGAAAAAATTAGATGACGGTCTGGCAGACTTGGAAAAGCGCCAAAAAGCTGTTGACGATTTATCAAATAAATTGGCTTCAGAAGCTGCAAATATAGAATCAAGTCTTATTCGTTTTATGGAAAAAGAAAACAGACTAGACCAAGTCTGCGCTATTGCTGCTCAAATGGAGCCCAAAGCCCTTGCCAGAGTTTTTGATGAAGTCTCTGATGACCAGCTTATTTATGATATTATGGGCGGCTTGCAGCCAAGCCATTCTGCAAAAACCCTTGCCCACATGGATCCGGAAAAAGCAGGCAAAATCATGAAAATCAGCAATAATCCGATGACGCTTCCACAACCAGGTCCAGCAAGAAGCTATATTCCGCCGTCTTTGACTAATCTTATAGAAGAAGCCAATGCCAACCGAAGAAAATAACTCTTAAAAAGTTTAAATATAGGATTATTCGATTTGGAAAGCCTAGAAACCAAAGTTAAAAACAGTTAATTTATTAACAAAAAAAAAGCTTGGGTTCCTTTTCCCAAGCCTTTTTTTGATTATCTTAATTCAAACTAGCTAATATCTGCTGTCTTTCATCGTGGTCTAGCTTACTGCTCCTTGTAGCCTGCAAAACCTTGATTCTAAGGTTTTCATAGAACTGCTGCTTATCTTCCGGATCATCTTCAATAATAACCTTAGGCGGTTCAATCATTGAGTAGACTGCTTTATTAGCATCAAATTTTTCAAATACTTTCGGAGTATCTATACTTGCAAAGAAAGACTTATTAGGTTCCAATCTTTCATCTTCGCCTGAGTCATGAAAAAGAACTGTCATAGCAACATCAGAACGATTTTCAAAATCCTCTACAATCTGTTCTGCAATTTCTTCATTGATAGTTATTTCTGGAAGCGGCAAAAGACTTTCATCTTGATCTAGAATAAGGTCGATAGCTTCTTCTTCAGCAATAATCTTTTCTTCATGATCTTTGTATTCTCTGTTCTGGAATTCTTTTAATCTTTCCTGCAGGGCTTTAATTCTTGAGTTTAAATTATCATTTTCAATACTGGATGCAAAAGAAACACCACTGCAAAAGAAACAGAAAAACGCTACACCAAGTCCTAGAGCCAATCTACGCATATATTACCTCCGCAGCCGATTCAACTTTCAGCTTTTCTTCTTTATTTATCGGCTAACAAAAAGGTTTTTATTAGAAAAAGAAATTAATTATTCGTGACCGTAAGCACCAATTTGCCCTCGGTTAGAAGCCACATTAAGCAGACCAGAAATGCTGCTTAGATGGTAATCATATTCTGTGCCCTGCATTCCCATAAACATTGGGTCTATATTATATACTGAAGCACCTAGCTGAGTGCAGTTCAGAGTAGCATTTCTAAATCCGTAAATATTGTTGTAAGGGTAAGCATTACCACTGCCGGACATATCTTCAAGACCAGTTCCGGTTCCTTCTGAAGACAAATTAACTATTATATTATTCATAATCACAGCCTCAGAAGCTCCTTCAAGAACAATACCATTTTCACCATCAACAGTAATGAACTGAACATCACATTTATCACCGCTTATAGTCAAGCCATTCTTCAAAGAATGAACAACAGCGTTTCTAATAATAGTATCTGTTTTATCACTTGAACGAATACCCGCTGTTAAAGAATTTCTTACATCGAAATCACTTAAACGCAGCCCGGTATTATTAATAAGAATTACTCCGTTTTCACATCTTGAAATAACAAAGTCTGAAACAGAACAATTAAATGTACTTTCTACTTTAATACCGTTTTCACAATCTTCAGCAGATACTCCCATTATTTCTGTTCCGCTGGCTGTCATCAAAGCCAAACCGTTTTTACAGTATCTGGCTTTATAGTTGCTGACAGTCGTATTATTCCCGTAGATTTCCAAACCAGTTTCAGCACCAGATATAATTACATGATCGATTTGGCTTTTATTTTTTTCATCTGTAGATAAGAATCTGATTCCGTCCCAGTCATCCTTTAAAGGAACAGATGATTGAGAAAGAAATTTAATTGGTTCATTTTCTGTACCTCGTGCAATTAAAGTTCCTTCTACAATAAATTCACAGAGATTCTTTTTGAAACCTGTCGAACTGTCAGATTCTGCCAAAAATCTAATAGAGGTTCCTGGCTCGATTGTCAGAGTATATAAAGGCGGAACCCTTATATCGCCTTCTATATCAATCGGACTCCATTCTTTTTTCCAAACAAGATTTTCACTTATAGAGCCTGTTGGAATAAAGCTTTTGCTAGCTGGTATTTCAGAAAGATTACCTTCATAATCAACAGCATAAACATTATATGTGTAGTATCTGCCGCCAAAAACACAATCATCTACAATAGAAGTCTGACTTGGAAAAACATCTTTTTCATCACGCAAAAGAATCATTTTTCCTCCGTTTTCACTGCGGTAAATTCTGAAGCCCTGAATCGGGTCTTTTCCGTTATATTCCCAAGAAAGTTGCGGACCATTAAAGGTTTGAGAAATTTTTAAATTTGCAGGGCTTTCTGGAGCGCCTTCAACGTCATATAAATAAACAGTTTTAAAACTTGCGTTTTCTGTTGTAAAAGTGCGCCCATCAGCAGTTTTCCCTGTTACTGTATAATAATATTCTGCACCAGGATAAAGATTATTGAGAGTGATTCTATGCTGAGTTGACATTTCAGCCGTAGGTTCAGTAACACTTGGCATTCTACTCATTTCTCTGTAAGAAACTGAAACACTCATTTTTTCATAACATTTAATATTGAGAACTACGCTGGTCTTTTCCTTAACATCAACAGTAGAGGAAATCATCTTTTCCATGCCTTCAACTATTATGTTTACGTCATACAAAGTCTGACCATAACCCAATTCTACTGTAGAAGAACCTAAGAAATAACCGTCTCTTTCTGCAGTCAGATAATGATGACCTGTATCCAGAGAGGTAAACATATAACGGCCCATTTCATCTGTTTCTGCTTTGTATAATGAACGGTTTGAAGTTACAATAGCGCCTTTTACACCTTTATTATTGGTATCAAGAACCAAACCAGATACGCTGCCGCGCTGAGTTTGCAGTACAGGGTCATCATCTGTTGAACAGCCAACAGTCATAATTACAAACATAGAAATTACAAAAACCAATGAATACCTGACTACAGCCCAAAACACTTTCTTTTTCATAATCTGGTAACTCCGTATCTGCCAAGTTCCAAACCATATTCATCATTGATGCGCAGTAAAGAAACTTCATTTAATGTGTAACTGAACGGACTTCCACCATTAAAACAGGGTTCTAATTCAATTGAATCAGTTCCGATATAACAGCCTTGAGTAGCCTTCCAGAAACCGTAAATGTTGTTATAGTTATAAGAAGGGGAATATAAATCATCTTTATAAGTGATACCAATATTCCCTGATTGAGTATTGTTTACAAAAATATTGTTTTTAACGTTTAAATTGCCTGTATCAATAATCAAAGCATTATTTGCGTCTATTGTGCAGTGATCAACAATATTGCCGCCGTCTGATTTCAGAATATTATTATAATTAATACCGTTGGGACTTACTATTAATGTGTTTACAATAGTACTGTTGCCAAATACGCCTCTAATACCTGTATTATTTGTATAAATATCTGTTCTTCGAACAAAAGTCTGATCAAAAGCACTGTCAGTATAATTTTCTACCCCAATAGCCGTATTGGTTATCTTAGAATCAACCAGCACAGCATGGAAGCATTTATTTATAGAAACAGCAACAGAAGCAATATCATCAAAGACGCAGTCTGAAACATCAATTCTTTCTTTTACATTTTCCAACTTGATTCCGCTGACAGAGTGTTTAACAGTCAACCCGCTGACATAAGCTTTTTCTGAATTAATGCTTACCGCAAAACCGTTGCAACCGAATATATTTGCATTTCTAACAGAAGAGATTCCAGTTATAGATGAAAGAATATTAATTCCTGCCCAGTGGTCTCTTTTACCTGATCCATCAAGAGGGCTGAATGTTACCGGTTCATCTGACGTTCCGTCAATAGTTAAAGAACCATGAACAAGTATTTCGACTCTATCTTCGTCAAATCCTGCTTTAAAAGAATCTCTTTCACTGATTTGAAACTCGCTGCCGGCTTCGACTTTCATATTTACACCCATTGGTATAATCATGTCAGCAAAAAGTTTTACCGGTGAATCGGTTTTCTTAATAGTGATATCACTCTTTACAACCCCAGGAATAAAAGTTAAATCACCTAT
>JAFXRA010000109.1 GCA_017526725.1 Candidatus Rifleibacteriota bacterium | reverse complement strand
CTTTAGAAGCCCTCAGTCTCGCTATTGCTCGCCAACTCCCACAGCGCAGCGTCACACTTTTAACACTTCCAACCCTTCCAACCCTTCCAACCCTTCCAACCCTTCCAACACTTCCAACCCTTCCAACACTTCCAACCCTTCCAACACTTCCAACTCTTCTAACAATTCCTACAGTGAAACGTCCCACAAGTTGCGTAAGCAACTGCCCCACTATCTGCACAAGAGCCGCAGGCTCTACGTTTTATAATAGTCAGAAAACAGACCTTTTGCATAGTATATTGAAATATAGTAGAATTAAAAAAGAAGCAGTATAGTGAGGCGGAAAATGGGAAAAGAACAATACATAACTTCATCTTTATATACATTTGAAAATATGCGTGAAGGCAATTACCTTTATGTAGACAAAACTGAATATCTATGGAAATTAGTAAACAGTCCCCAATCTATGTTTTTCTTTTCGAGACCTCGCAGATTTGGTAAGTCTCTAACCCTTTCAACTTTAAAGGCAATTTTTCAAGGGAAAAAAGAGTTATTTAAAGGCTTATATATTGAAAACCAGCCTTATGATTGGAAAGCTTACCCTGTTATACATATCGATATGGGAAGTGTTTATGCGGAAACTACCGATAGGCTTGAAGAGAATCTATTTAGCTTAATAGAAGATAATGCTAAAAAGTATAAAATTAATCTAGAAAAAAAATATCCCAATGAAGCTTTTAAAGAGTTAGTAACAAAACTTTATGAACGTGACGGCAAGGTTGTTATTCTAATAGATGAATATGACAAGCCTATTCTCAATAATATAGAAAACGAAAATCTGGCTGATTTGCAGAAAGTTATGAAAGGTTTCTATTCTGTTTTAAAAACCTGCGAGCCTTACGAACGCTTTGTTTTCATTACAGGTGTAGGCAAATTCTTAAAAGTAAGTATTTTCTCTGATTTGAATAATCTTACAGATATAAGCATGAGTGATGATTATGCAACAATGTGTGGCTACACAGAGAAAGAACTCAAGGAAAACTTTAAAGACCGTCTTATTCCATTAGCCGAATCAAAAAAACTAGATTATGAAGTTTTTCTTGATAAGATAAAAAAATGGTATGACGGTTACAGATTCAGCAAAAAATCTGAAAACGTATATAATCCTGTTTCTTTTACTAAATTTTTGGAAAATCATGGCGATTTTAATAACTACTGGTTTGAAACTGGCAGCCCGAGCATAATTGTAAAACTAATAAACAAATCTAATCTAGACATAAAACAATATTTAGAAGTTTATCAGGAAGCTGATATTTTCACGGCTTTTATGCCTACAAAGATTTCTCTTCCGGCAATGATGTATCAGACTGGCTATCTCACTATAAAAGATGCAAAACCAGCAGGAGATTATTTCTTATATAAACTGGGTTTCCCAAATTATGAAGTGGAACAGTCTTTCTATAGAAGACTGGCTGCTAGCATAAACACTGATGATTTAATAGGGAATTCTCTTTTTATACAGATGTATGAAGCATTAGAATCTAACGATATAGATAAGATGATGTCTGTAGTAGCCACATTCTTAGCTGGTATTCCTTATAATATTCAAGTAGAAAAGGAAAAATACTACCAGAGTGTCTTCTATATTATTTTTAAGTTAATAGGCACTACTATAGACACTGAAATATGCACTAATAATGGCAGAATTGACGTAAAGATAGAAAATGGCGATAAAATCTATATTATAGAGTTCAAGCTGAATAAATCTACCAGAGTTGCTTTAAAACAGATTCTAAAAAACGAATATTATAAACCTTATGAACATTCAGACAAGAAGATAACCATAGTTGGTGCCAACTATAACACCGAAACCCACAAAATGTATTGGAAGAAGCAAGAACTGTAGTGCCAAGCTTTGCTTTGCTTGGCTTTGTTGCTCTAAGCTCTCTTTTTTATAAGTATTTCAACAAGCGTGTTAGTCATATCAGCAACATCAATAGGTTTGGCGATGTGACCGTTCATTCCTGATTCTTTAGCTTTCTGAATATCTTCAGGAAGAACATTTGCTGTCATAGCAATTATAGGGATATTAGCAAGTTCTTTGTTTTTGAGTGCACGAATAGCAATAGAAGCGTCATAGCCGTTCATTACAGGCATCTGAATATCCATAAGCACAGCAGAATATTCACCTGGTCTTGAGTTAGTAATCATATCAACTGCAATTTTCCCGTTTTCAGCACAATCAACAGTGAACCCCATTTGCCCGAGAAGCATCTTTGCAATTTCCCTATTAATAACAATATCTTCGACCAGCAAAAGCTTCATCTTGCTGAAATCGACCTTATTGTTTTCAACCTCTTGATGTTGAGGTTCTTCTGCTTTTTGTTCAATTATTGTCAGAGGAAGATTAATAACAAATTCGGTGCCAAGCCCCTTCTTAGTATTAATAGAAATACTGCCTTTCATCAAATCAACAATTCTTTTGGTAATAGCAAGGCCAAGGCCTGTTCCCTGTAAACCACTATCTGTGCTAGTTTTTTCACGTTCAAAAGCATTATAAATTTTTGGAAGGAATTCATCGTCTATTCCCACGCCATTATCTTTAATTCTGATTTCGTAATTTCCAACATTTTCTTCTTTTGATAACTGGGAAAGCAAAACAGAGACACTGCCTTTTTCAGAAGT
>JAFXRA010000108.1 GCA_017526725.1 Candidatus Rifleibacteriota bacterium | reverse complement strand
TAGCACAGGAATTAGAGTATTAGTAAAAGTAAGTAGAGACAGTACTATTGAACAAGCTTTAAAAGAATTTGTAAAAAAAATAAATTTGCCTGAAGATTCAAATAATAATGTAAGAGCTAATATTCAGCTGTAAAAAGGCTTTATAAAGGTATCTTTAAAGACGCTGAGAAATCAGCGTCTTTTTTTATGTTTAAAAATAATTAAAAATATTATTAAAGTTTTTTAGACATCTTCCGATTATGTTCAGGTATTAAAAGTACATAAACAGTGTACACACAGGTAATAGGGAATTAAGGGAGAACCTGGATGATAAACTCGAATCATAATCGTGAAAAAGAAAATGATAATCAGCTTCTTAGAAATTATTTTAAAGATTTAAAGAAGCATCCGCCTTTAACTAGAGAGGAAGAAGTTGTACTTCTCGACCAGGTTAAAGCTGGAAACGAACGAGCTAAACAGAGATTAATACTAGCTAATCTGCGATTTGTAGTAGCTGTCGCAAAAAGATATAAACATATAAACGAGGTACCTTTTGAAGAACTGATTGCTGTAGGTAATCTTGGTTTAATGAGGGCTGCACAGAGGTTTGACTGTGCTAAGAACGTTAGGTTTATTTCTTATGCAGTATGGTGGATAAGACAGGCTATGATTCAAGTAGTTTCAAGTCATGCTAATCCGATCAGACTGCCGCTGAATAGGGTACACACGACTCTGAAATTGAAGAAGATAGAAGAAAGTCTGACAAAGAAACTGAATCGTAAGCCGACTTTGGAAGAACTGGCAGACAGTGCTATGATGCGGCCTCAGGATTTACAGAGGTTCATCAGAGATATTCCAAATGTGGTATCAATGGATTCAACACCTGTAGATTCAGAAGAAGATCTGTTTTTGAGAGATGTAATTACGGATACTGATTATGACCCTCTTGCAGAGGCCGAAAAACGTGCGTTAGACCAGGAACTTGAGGAAGCACTAAGCTGTCTCACCGATAAAGAAAGGATTGTGGTTAATCACCGCTTTGGATTGAATGATACCAGGTCTTATACCTTGGAAGAGATTGGCAAGCTTCTAGGGGTAACGCGAGAAAGAGTGCGTCAGATAGAAGCCCAAGCCTTAGATAAGCTTCGTAACCCGAGGCGGTGTGAAAATTTGCAGTATTACATCAGCTAAATTAATAAAAGCCCTCCTTCGAGGGCTTTTCTTACTTTAGCGGTTCTAAAGCCTCTCCTTGAGGAGAGGTGGTTACGAAGTAACCAGAGTGGTGACCGAGCTATGGTAAATCTTGTTTAGCGTAAGCGTATAAATAATCCAAAGAACTAAATTTTACTATAGTTAGGTCACCCTTTTGGCTTGCAAGCAAGCCACTTCCCCTCAAGGGGAAGCTTTGGAGCTACTCTCCCTAAAAGTAGATTTTAGCAAAGACTTTCGTAGCAGTTTAAATCTGAAGACAATCCCCTTATCTCTCTTCTCTAATCTCTTATCTCTAAGTTGTTGCTCTTCAATCTTATATCTTATATCTCAAGTTTTGGTCTTATATCTCATATTAAATATCTTGAAAGAAAAACCTCATTAGGGTATTATCTTGTTACTATGGCAAAAAATAAGGCTGACAAAGAAATAGATGATTTAATCAATAAAGAAATGGAAGAAGGAACCGTTCTTTCTCGTACCCCTATAAGGGGTGACGAAGAAATAATGCTGCCTTCCCTTCGTCCTCAATTCTTCAATGACTTTGTTGGTCAGAAATCTATAGTAGAAAAACTACGCATTTTTATAGAAGCAGCCAAGCAGAGGGGTGAACCTCTAGACCATGCTTTAATGCTTGGCCCTCCAGGCTTAGGGAAAACCACATTGGCTAATGTAATTGCCAACGAAATGGGTGTACAGATTAAAATTACTTCTGGTCCTGTTCTTAACAGAGCTGGCGATATTGCTGCACTTTTGACAGGTTTAAGACGTGGCGACGTCTTGTTTATAGACGAAATACATCGCTTGAACAAGAATGTTGAAGAAGTGCTCTACCCAGCTATGGAAGACTATCATTTTGACGTTTTAATTGGTAAAGGGCCTACGGCTAGAAGCTTAAGAATGAAGGTTCAGCCATTTACTCTGATTGGTGCGACAACCAGAGAGGGCGATATTTCTGCACCGATGAGGACCAGATTTGGTGTGGTTTCCAGAATAGATTACTATACAGTAGAGGAATTGACAGAGCTCATCAAAGCTGTTTCCATGAAGTTGAAATACCCGATTGATGCTGATGCTGCAAGAGAAATTGCCAGCCGCTCAAGAGGTACACCTCGTGTTGCAATCAGAATGTTCAAGAGAATGCGTGATGTGGCACAGGTTAAGAAGCACAAAAGCGTAAATCTTGAAACAGTCGACATGGGTATGACAATGCTTCAGGTCGATAAGATGGGCTTAGACTACATCGACAGAAAAATACTTGAAGTTCTAATAAACAGATTCAACGGCGGCCCAGTCAGCTTGGATACTTTGGCTGTTTCAGTGGGTGAAGAAGCCGACACTATTTATGATGTTTACGAAAGCTTTTTAATACAGATAGGCTTTTTGGCTAGAACAGGAAGAGGGCGTGTAGCTACTAAAGCAGCATGGAATTATATGGGCTTAAAAGCTCCGGATAATTTGCCAAACCAGTGCAATTCTATTTCCCAGCCGACTCTAAATTTTGATGAATAAGAGGCAATAAAAGTGGCATCTGATACAAATACAACCAAGGAAGTTAAAAACTCCGATGCTGGCTTAACCCCGTTAATGCAGCAGCATCAACGCCTAAAAGCAGAAAACCCAAATGCTATTCTGCTTTTCCGCTGTGGTGACTTTTATGAAACTTTCTTTGACGATGCCGTTCTAGTTGCTAAAGAACTTCAAATTACACTTACAGCCAGAGGAAAAAATGGTGACAATCCTATTCCCTTGGCCGGTGTTCCTTATCATGCCATTGATGGCTACTTAAAGAAACTTGTCCAGAAGAATTATACTGTAGCTATTTGCGAACAGCTTGAAGACCCCAAAAAAGCAAAGGGCCTTGTAAAGCGTGATATTGTTAGAATCATAACTCCAGGCACTCTTTCAGACCCAAATATGCTTGAAGGTTCAACCAATAACTATTTAACAGCTTTTGGGAAAAATGCTGACAGATTCTGCATTGTTTCGGCAGATATAAGCACTGGCGAAGTTATTATGACAACAGGTGATGCTGCAGAATACGGGCTTGTTGCCGAAGAATTTACCAGATTAATGCCTAGAGAAATACTGGTTTTGAATGATTCTCTGGATGATACTGAAATTCCGCCTTGGAAGCATATTAACGCTGAAGTTAATCCAATGAAGATTAACGAAAAAGAAGCTGTAGATATGGTTGCAAGCCTTTATCCTAATGAGCATAAAGCCAGATTCATTTCTATGCCTGCTTTGGCTGTTAGAACTTTGGGAATACTCGCAGACCATCTTTTTGACACTCAAAGATGCTCTTTAAGTCATTTGAGTCTTCCTAAAGAATACAAGCTTGGCGATGGCATGGTGCTTGATGAAGCTACTTTAAATAATCTTGAGCTTCTTCCCAACAGCAAAAATAACAATATTGGCGGAACGCTGTTTGACGTTTTAAATAAAACCAAAACCAGCATGGGCGCTAGAATGTTTAAAAAGTGGCTTCTCAAACCACTAACAGATAAAAATGCTATTGAAGAACGTTTGCAAAAAGTTGATTTCTTCATAAAAGATGCTTTGTTGCTTGCAGAAATCAGAGACACATTAAAAGGAATCTCTGATTTAGAACGCATTTTGGGCAAAGTATCTTTGGGAAGCAGAAATCCACGAGATTTGCAGGGCTTGAATAATGGATTGTTGAGAGTTCCTGAATTAAAGAGCATTCTGGAAAATTCAGGTCAGACTCAGTTGGCTTCGACTCTTAAGCCAATAGATGAACTAACCAGTTTATTGACTGCAAACTTAAATGATGATCTTCCACCGGCAGTTTCAGACGGCGGAGTTATAAAAACCGGAATAAATGAAGAATTAGATGGCTTAAGATCTATTTTAAGAGATGGCAAAACTTGGATGCAGGAGTTTGAAGAAAAAGAAAAACAGGCTACGGGCATCAAAACTTTAAAAGTAGGTAAAAACACTGTATTTGGTTATTATATTGAAGTCTCAAAAGGTCAGACAAATTTAGTTCCAGAACGCTATATAAGAAAGCAAACTCTTACAGGCTACGAAAGATACATTACTGCTGAATTAAAAGACTATGAAAATAAAGTTTTTACTGCAAACGAAAAAATACTGGCTATAGAAAAAGATATTTTTGAAAGCCTTGTAGCAAAAGTAATCGAGTTTTCTAATCAGATAAAAGAAAATGCTTCGGCAATAGCTGAAATTGACGTTATTTCTTCTCTTGCTCAATTGGCTTCTGATACAGATTTTTGCCGACCTACTATAACTGATAAAAACGAAATTAATATAAAAGCTGGGCGTCACCCGGTTGTAGAAAAGTTTTTAAGCAGCGGTGAATTTCATCCGAATGATTTAACACTTAATGACAAGCGTATTCAGGCAATTATTACGGGGCCTAATATGGCTGGTAAGTCTACTTATCTGCGCCAGACAGCATTAATAGTATTAATGGCTCAAATAGGCTCCTATGTTCCTGCTGAAAGTGCAGAAATAGGGGTTGTTGACAGAATTTTCACTAGAGTAGGGGCTTCAGATAACCTTCTTAGAGGTCAGTCAACCTTTATGGTAGAAATGATGGAAACATCAGCCATTCTGAAAAATGCAACCAAGAAGAGTTTGCTGATAGTAGACGAAATAGGCAGAGGCACATCTACTTTTGACGGTCTTTCTCTGGCCTGGTCTATATTAGAATATATCAATATGAAGATAGGGGCTAGAACCCTTTTTGCAACACATTATCATGAACTTACCGACTTAGATTCAATTCATGAAGGAATATTCAATCTTAATGTTGGCGTAAAGCATGATGAAAAGACTGGAAACATGGTTTTCCTGCATGAAATAAATGAAGGTCCAGCCAGCAAGTCATATGGTATTGAAGTAGCCCGTCTTGCAGGGCTTCCTTCGGAAGTTCTAGATCGCGCTAAAGAAATTCTCTTTGAATTAGAAAAGACTGAAAATGATGAAGTAAACAGAGTTACAATGCCTGTTAAAAAAGCAGCAGATTTGAAGCAGGGTAAAAAAGAAGAAAAGCCTGTTCAGCTCAGTCTCTTTTTCCCTAATGATGAATTAGCTGATGCAGTAAAAAATATTGATTTGTACAATATCACTCCGTTAGAAGCGATGAACATTCTTGCCCACCTCAAGGAGCTGACTCATGGCAGATGAGTATTGGAACAAAATTTACGAAAAACTTATTGATAATCGTGAACTGTTGAAGCTTATCTGTTTTGATACAGCTAACCAGGAAATTTTGTCATGGGTAAGACCTAATACTACTTTAAGATCCCGTTGTGCCCGTTTCATGCATAACGGTGTAATAGCAGACAAAAGCGGTCTTATAAAGGAAGTTTTAAATTATTCTGCCAATAATAAAGCTTTGAGAAGAATTATTCTTCTGACTTGGGTTGATAAAAATCCTGACTCCATGGAGTTTTTCAAAATTCCCGGAAATGCAGAAGCTATTGAAAGATTGAAAAAAGGCGAATTCGGTAATATTGATAAAATCAGGATTCTTTCTATGATAGAGCCTAGAGAAGGGGCTGGTAGCCTTTATAAAGAAATACTTGATGAAGCGGATAAAGAAGCTAAGGCCAAAGAAGAATTAAGAAAAGCTGAAGAAATGGCAAAAGCAGCTCTTTCAAATGCTGAAGTAGAAGCGGCACTTCATTCTAAAGATATGATTTCTGCCCCAGATACTAATAATGGTGCTTACGATGGCAATTTCAATGCAGTTGTCTATGAAGAACTGCAGAAGATTAAAGCAGCTTTAGAGATTTTAGAAGACGTTAATAAGCAGTTAAAAACAGAAAATAAAGAATTGAGAAGTGAACAGAGCAAGCGTAAGACAGAGCTTAATAATTACTCTACCAAGCTTGAGAAAGAAGTTAATGAAACAAAGAAGCTTTCATCAGAACTGGCTAAGGAAAAAGACCTTAATTCTAGTTTAACTTCTCAGTTAGCTTTTGCTAAGGCTGAACTGGCTTCAAAACCTGCTGAAACTCTTTCTGATTCTGAAATAGGAGATTTGAGATTCAAGCTTGATGAAGCTTTAAAAGAAAACAAAGAATTGAAAAAAGCTTTGAGTAACAGAGAAGCAAGTTTGAATCGCATAAAATCAGAAAATCTCGAATTGAATCTAAAAATGGAAAATGCCAACGACCAGAGCCAGACTATAAAGAATTTGAAACAGAGATTGGCTGAATATTCTGTAAAAGAAAATATAAAAACAAGAACTGTAGTTGGGCAGCTTGTTTCTAAGGCAAGATACAGCAAAGATTATGGTGAAAAAGCAGGTAAGAAGTGCTGGCTTTTTGTTTCTATAACAGGTCAGGTTTATTATCTGGATTTAGGTGATATACCTGCAAATAAGGCTGTTCCAGAAGAATATATGATTGCTTCTTTTGATGGTGAAAAACTTGTTTCATTTTCTACTCTTGAAAGTGAAGACAGAAGAGAAGTGTTTGGTTTTATAGGATTAGAAGATGGGAATGGCTTTTTAAAATGTGAAGAAGAGCAGATACCTGTGTTTTTGAATGTTACGGAAAAATGGGCGGGCAGACCGGCTAGAGGAGTTTTTTTACCTGAATTAGAAGACAGAAATGCTGGAATATACAAGATAGATATTCTGCCTGATACTGCGAAATTAAATAAGAACGAGCAGAAATCTACTAAGAAATCATCTGAAAAAGCTGAAAAAACAGAAGATAATGTTAAATATGACGGTCAGAAGGTTATTGTTTTTGGCGGCGACAGAGTTGGCTTGGAATATGAAAAAGCTCTTAACCGTGCTGGTCTTGAAGCTAAGTGGTTCAGTGGGTTCAGTCTGCTTAGCGAAATTAGCCTAGGTTTTGGCAAACCAGATTTGATGATAATAGTAACAAAGCAGGTTTCTCACGCACTTTTGCGAGAACTCAATGCTTATGCCGAAAAACATTCTATTCCAGTGGCTTATTCAACCCGCCGTGGCATTACCAGCGTTTTAGAGATAGTAAAGCAGACTTTTAAATAAGTAGCTTTCAAAAATCTCTCTTTAATTCTCTCCCTCAAGGGAGAGCTTTAGTAGGATAATTCTAACAATATAATATCTTATATCTCAAGTTATGGTCTTATATCTTATATCTTGTAACTTGTAACTTAAATCTTGCGTCTTGTATCTTGAATCTTATATCTTACTAATAAATTCTCTGAAAGCTTTGCGAGCTGATTTGATTATTCTTTCTTTGCGGACTTCGCTTCTTTCATTTTCAATATTATCGAATATTCCAAAATTAATATTCATTGGATGAAAGTCTTTGTGTCCTTCGAAAGTAATGTAATTAAGCAGGCAGCCAATCATAGTCTGAGGCGGGAAAACCAGAGGTTCTTTTCCCTGAATGATTCTAGCTGCGTTCAAACCAGCTACTAAGCCGCTCATTGCAGATTCTGTATAGCCTTCAACACCGCTTAGCTGACCAGCAAAGAAAATGTTGGGGTCTTTCTTCAATTGCATAGTTGGCAGCAATACTTTAGGAGCGTTAATATAAGAATTTCTGTGCATCTGGCCTAAGCGTACAAATTCAGCATTTTCTAACCCTGGAATCATGCTGAATACACGCTTTTGTTCACCGTGCTTAAGATTGGTCTGGAAACCTACCATATTATAGAGGCTTCCAAGAAGGTCATCCTGACGGAGCTGAACTGCAGCCCAAGGTCTATGACCTGTGCGTGGGTCGGTTAAACCAACTGGTTTTAACGGGCCAAATCGTAAAGAATTTTCACCTGATTCAGCAATTATTTCAACTGGCTGACAGGCGCTAAAAAACTGTTTTTTGGCGTTCTTTTCCATTTCGGAAAGGTCTATTCTTTCAGCTGCCAAAAGCTCTTTAACAAAGTTTTCGTATTCTTCTTTGTTCATCGGGCAGTTGATGTAGTCGCCCTTGCCGCTTTCGCCATATCTGTCAGATTTAAAGGCTATTTCCATATTAATGGAACTGGCTTTAACAATAGGTGCAACAGCATCGTAAAATTCAAGCTGCTTGCTGCCGATACGCTTTCCAATTGATTCTAGAAGGGCAGGGGAAGTAAGCGGTCCTGTTGCTATAATGACGATTCCATCTTTTGGAATTTCAACACATTCTTCATTACTGAATTCTACAAGAGTATGAGTCTTTATATATCTTGTAATTTCTCTGGAAAATGCATTTCTGTCTACTGCCAATGCATTGCCTGCTGGAACGCGGTATTTGTAAGCCGTGTCGATGAAATAGCTGTTTAAGAATCTTAGTTCTTCTTTTAATAGCCCGGAGGCTCTGTCTGGCAGATTGCTACCAACCGAATTACTGCAGACCAATTCTGCAAACTGATCAGAAGTATGCGCACCTGTTGTTTTTTTAGGACGCATTTCTATTAATTTTACAGGAATTGAACGTCTTATGAGTTGAGCTGTTGCTTCAGTTCCTGCTAAGCCGGCACCAATAACAGTGACAGCTGGTTCTATATTTTTATTAGCCATTTTTTCCAACACCGTTATCTTCAGGAATACGTTTGTATTTGCATCCCTTAGCTGAACATTTTATGTAATTTCCAAGTTTCTTGGTATTATACCAAACTAATGGAGCCTTGCATTCAGGGCAGAGTTCACCAGTTGGTTTGTTCCAAGTTGTAAGAGTACATTTTGGATAATTACTACATCCATAGAATAATCTACCCCGTTTTGATTTCTTTTCAACTATTTTTCCACCACAAGAAGGACATTTTACTCCAATGTCTTTTACAATGGGATGAGTGTTTTTACATTCAGGGTAGTTGCTGCAGGCAACAAATTTACCAAATTTGCCGCTTCTGATCTGCATTTGAGCACCGCATTTTTCACATTTTTCGTCGATTAGTTCAACTTCTGGTTCTTCTTCGGTTACATTAGCCAGTCGTTCAGCCAATTTAATCGGCGGCTGGGGTATTCCTTCTGCAAAAAGAAGCATATCGTCAGGAATATTAATTGTTGATTTGCATTCCGGATAAGATGAACAAGCCAGGAATTTACCTGTTCTTCCTATTCTGACCATCATCTTTTTGCCACAAACCGGGCATACAACATCAGATTCAATCTGAAGTTTTTCTACTTTTTCTTCAGCTTTCTTCAAGTCTTCAGAGAATGGAGTATAAAAGTCATTTAAGACTTTTACCCAATCGGCAGAACCTTCTTCGATAAGGTCCAGATTGCTTTCCATTGAAGCTGTAAAGCCTGTGCTGATAAGATTAGAGAAAGATGTTTCAAGAATATGACTGACTACAAAAGCAGCATCGGATGGAACAAAATGACCGTCTACCTTTTTT
Organism: Candidatus Rifleibacteriota bacterium; assembly: GCA_017526725.1. Next base: position 845 of record JAFXRA010000108.1, on the reverse strand, counting down.
ACATATTTGCGCTGCTGAATAGTATCTACGATGGTCGCGTAGGTAGAGGGTCGGCCTATTCCTTCTTTTTCAAGGGTTTTGATAATTGAAGCTTCTGAATATCTTGGCGGAGCAGCAGTAAAGTGCTGTTCTGGCAATGGAGCTATTAAACTTAAACTTTCGCCTTCTTTTATTGCTGGAAGTTTCTGCTTGCCTTCTTCATCGAAGTCTGAGTCATTTTCGTTATCTTCTTCTTTTGAGAAAGAATAAAGAGAAGTGAAACCATCAAATTTCATGGTTGTGCCTGAGGCCTGGAATGTATTGCCGGCGGCTTCAACTTCAACTGTTACTACGTCAAAGATTGCATCGGCCATCTGTGAGGCTGTGTATCTTTTCCAGATTAAAGAATAGAGCTTAAGCTGTTCTGGTTTCAGATAGCGGGCAATTTTTTCTGGCGTTCTGAAAACAGAAGTGGGTCTAATTGCTTCGTGGGCGTCTTGAGCACCTTTTTTTAGCTTATAGTAACGATTCTGTTCAAGTCTGTATTCTTTTGCATAATTCTTTTCAATAAAAGAATTCAGCTCTCTTAAGCCTTCTGGTGAAATTCTTACAGAGTCGGTTCTCATGTAGGTTATAAGACCTACTTGGCCTTCTTCGCCTAATTCAACGCCTTCGTAGAGCTTTTGAGCTATAGACATTGTCCTCTTTGGAGCAAAACCGAATTTTTGAGCTGCTTCAGCTTGTAATGTGCTTGTAATAAATGGCGGAGGCGGAGCCTGTTTCTTTTCTCTTTTTGTAACTGAGGAAGCTTTAAGATTAGATTTCTTTAAGGAATCAGAAATCTTGTTTGCTTCAGATCGGAAGAG
>JAFXRA010000107.1 GCA_017526725.1 Candidatus Rifleibacteriota bacterium | reverse complement strand
GCCAAGTATTTTTTCTTCTTTCTTGTTGCCTCTAGGCATTCTAAAGAATTTTCTTAAAAATTCTTCAGCTTCGTCTGAATCCTCATCTGAATCTAATCCAAAAGCAGATGAAACTTGAGTTGTCTTTTCACATTTAATATTTACAACACTCTGCTTTAACTGTTTTGCAACATTTACAAAAGCTTTCTGCATAGAAATTGCAGCCGACAAACCCTGGTCATCTGCTGCTTGAACTGGTGAAACAAAGGTCATCAAAGATAATACTGCGGCAAGCATGACAACAGTTATTTTTCTCATAAACAATAAACCCTCCTTTTGGTTTTTTATTTATTTTGTATGGTTTGACAAATAAAAAACCAAAAGGTTCCATTTTTTTGAAAAATTACATAAAAACTCTTCAAAACCAGATAAAATCTCTAAAAAAGATAATCAGAGAAGTTCGGAATTCCCTCTAATATTTTTACCTTACTAATTAATGAATTCAGATGTTCTTTATATGAAGAATAAGATAGTTTTTCATCAGGTAAAAACCAATCCATATGTTTTATCCCTTTATAAGAAGTAAGTTAGCCCCAAAAAGCTGCTAAAACTCTTTATTATTATCATTCTTAGAAATTTACAACTCCATAATGAATCAAATTCTTATTAGTCAAGCTTTTTAGTGATGCAATATTATGTTCTATGTATCTTTTAAAAGCAGTATCAGCTTTTTCTAAATCTTCTTTACTGAGAGAATCCTTAGCCTTAGAGATTTCTGCCTTTATTTCATCAATAGTATCATTTGTTTCATTTGGAGAAAAACCGTTTAAGTAAATTTTTCCCAATAAATACACAAAGAAATAATTCTTTTGATTTACATATCTTCTGAAAGCAACCCTAACTGCTTTACAGTCACCACCCATTAGAATTGATTTCATAATTAATTCCAAACCTTGTGATTCATCCATTGGAGTATTACCAAGTCCAGAAAACAAACACTGTCCATATAGGAAAGTACCTAACCATTGTTTTTCTTCAATGGCTTTCTTCGCCCAATAAATTGTTTTTTCAAAATCCTGTTTTCCGAAGTATTCTGCAGCTAATTCTGACTGAGCATCAGCCCATCCCATATTTGCTGAAGCAGTCAAATACTTCATTTTTTCATCAAAATTAGTTCCTGTTAAAGTTTTTGCATAAAAATACGCCATAGAAGAAGAGCCGTTATCAGCTGCTATTTTAATATATTTATCACAATCAAAATTATCTAAAAATGCTTCACCGTATAATTTTTTAAATTCAGCATTACGTTTAGCCATTTGATAAATAACAATATATTTTTCCAAAAAATTCTCATTGTTGAAAGGAATCGTCTTCTCTGCAATTTCTCTAGCTTTTTTTGGATTTACATCTGTTTTTAAGCCTTTTGAGTTTTCACCCATTAAACACAAATCCAAAAATTCATAGGGAGTATTAGAGCAATAATCTTCTGCGGCTTTTTCCATATATTCCAAAGCCTTCTTTGGGTTATTATTCATTAACTCATAATCTGACAATATAGCATAAGCGCCTTTATCGTTATTCTTAGCACTCTGCTCTAAAAGTTCAATACCCTTCTTATGTTCTTCTTCTGAATTAGAAAGCATAATCTGATACATAGCCTTAGATAAGTTCAATTCTCTTGAAATGTTATTCTTTTTTAATCCTTCATCAATGAACTCTCGTAGTTTTGCTAAGGTTTCTTCTTCCTTGCCAGCAGTGAATCGTTTCATGTATATTTCGCCAAGCAATTCATAGCCTTTACTGCAGCCATCTTTTATCGCTTCTCTCGCCAATTCTTCTGCTTTATCAAGATTTTTTTCAAAGTCAAACCAGCCTTCCATATAGAATTCGCCTAACAATGCTTTAGATAAGGCTTCCTTAGGACATTCTTTTATTAATGAATAAGCTTTGGTTTTATTTATGGGAATTACGTTATAACCATAATATAATAAATAGGCCATAACAGATTTGCCAACATTGCTATTTTTCACAGCTGCTCTCTTAGCCCATTTTAAAGCATCTGGATATTTACCCCTATCTAAATACTGTTTACAAAGAATTTCCTGAGCTTTTAAAAAGTCTTGGCTGGCTGCTTTCTCTAACCAACTTAGCATTTTTTCTCTATCTTCAGGCGATTTATTACCAATCTTGCCTCTTGCATACATAGCAGCAAGTTTAAACTGCGCTTCCGCATTTCCAGATTCGGCCATTTTTATAAGTTCATCATTTGCAAAAACAGATGTTATAGACAGCAATGAAACAAAAGATGCAAGCAATAATGTTTTTTTCATAAAAACTCCTGGATTTAATAAGATTTATCACAAACAAAAAGCTGAGCTAATGCTCAGCTTTTTTGTGGAAATCATTTTACAGAGCCGTTGCAGATGCGTTTGCCTGACTTGCGGTCGAAAAGCAGGATTCCATCGCCGCCGATGTCAAAGCGAACTTTCTGACCTATTGCAAAAGCTGTGCTTCCAAATACAACACTGGTAAGCAGAAAGTTATCAAGTTTAAGCTTGAGAGTTGATTCCATACCAGTAGGCATTGCACCGTAGACTTCTGCTTCAAAAGCTCCATTTTCACAGATATGGATGTATTCTGGTCTTACGCCGATAAAGAAATCTTCGTTCGTTACTTCTTTCTTTTCTTCAGCGTGATCTTCAACAACCTTATCAATACGTGGTTTGAAGAGTTCATCTTTATTCTGTTTGTCTATGACAACTTTTTTGCTTTCGGCTTCATCTCTTTCTTTGAACCATTTATCCATTACCAAAGCTTCTTTTGGAGTAAAAGTAACTTTTTTACCATTGAGAATTTCAAGAGCTATAGAGCCATCGCCAGCCTGTTTACCTTTGGCTTCCATAAAGTTAATAGACGGATTACCAACAAAGTCAGCTGTGAATGTATTATTTGGCTTTAAATAAACGTCTAACGGAGCATCATACTGCTGAAGAACGCCGTTGTTCATGAGACAAATCTTTGTAGCAAGGGTCATTGCTTCCATCTGGTCGTGAGTAACATATACGAAAGTAGCACCAGTAGTAACGTGCAAACGCTGCAATTCATATCTCATGCCAAGTCTGAGCTTAGCGTCAAGGTTTGAAAGAGGTTCGTCCATAAACAAAACTTTTGGCTTTGGAGCAAGAGTTCTAGCAATAGCAACTCTCTGCTGCTGACCACCTGAAAGTTCAGCCGGATAACGGTTCATGAACATTCCAATCTTAACAATACGAGCAGAAGACTGAACGGCCATATCTATTTCTTCCTGGGTCAGACATCTGACTTCTTTTAGAAGATTGCCGTTCTTAATAATTTCAAAGTTTTTATTTAAAGTTTCACCATTTTTCTTGTGTTCATCCATAATAGCGTCAAGTTTTGCTTCATATTCTTTTGCAAGACTTTCACATTTTGAAGAAGCTCCGCTGCCTGTTCCAATATCTAACTTAGTGATATCTATAGCAGTAAAATAGGTAATATCGTAGACATCAATAAGTCTGCGAAGAATATCATCGTAATGTTCCCCGGTAAGAAGCTTGGGCAAACGCTGAGAGGCTTTTAAAACCCTGATAATATCAGTATAGACTTTGGCTTTATCGTCTCTTAATGGTAATTCTTCCTTAATATTCTTAAGGCCGAAAGAAATGTTTTCATAAACGGTCATATTGGGCCATAGAGCATAGTTCTGGAACAAGAAACCGACTTTTCTCTTATTGGCAGGAACGTTTATTCCTGCATCGCTGTCGAAAACTACTTTATCGCCTATTGTAATTCGGCCGCTGGTCGGAGTTTCAAGACCTGCAATCATACGAAGAGTCGTGGTTTTACCGCAGCCGGATGGCCCCAATAATGTAATAAAGGAATTATCAGGGATATAAAGACTCATATTATCTACAGAGTAAAATCTATCGAATTTTTTTGTTATATTTTCTAACTTAATTTCAGGCATTGTCTCTTGCTCCTATTCCGCTGTCTAAGCTTGCACCAGTTATCTTATTAACTAAAGTATTAAATACAAGAATTGTAATAATCAAAATGAGGTTAATTGCACTTGAAAATGCATAAAGCCCCATTTCGTCGAAGTAGTCTAATGTTGTTGCCATAATGAAGCCCTGTGTACACAAGAGTAAGAATAATGAAAGTTCTCTTAAGCAGGTCATGAACGGCAGCATATACCCACTGACTATAGTTGATTTCTGTATAGGAATAATGATATTCCATAGTCGCTTTTTCCAAGGAATATCTAATATGATTGCAGATTCTTCAATTTCGTTGCTAAGCTGAAGCATTGAGTTCAAGGCACTCTTGCTGGCAAAAGGAATGTATTTTATTGTACCTGCAATTATCAGAATCGTGTATGTATTAAACAGATTCATTGTTTCGTTGGAGAACAATACGAAGATTGCTGCACCTACAGCTATAGAAGGCATTAAATAAGGCAGAAACGCCATGGAATTAACATATCCAGCCCATTTGCTTCTTCTGTTCTTTGCTACGGCGTAGCCTACCAGCATACCTATTGTTCCAGCCAGAAGAGCACAACAGATTGCAACCCAAAGAGTTCCAAAGAATGCCTGCCAAATTGTTTTGTTGAATATAATACCTTTCTGGCCGTACATACTGCTGTCATTCCCTGAATCTGTAGTCAGCCACCATTTTGTAGTAAGGTTTCTGAAGTCGCCTGTGTACAAGAAACTATAATCGCCGGGATTCGGCAAGAATGTTTCCAAAGCGAATAACATAATCGGGAAAATGCTTGTAAAGAAAGTAACTATTATGAAACACCAGGCAATAGCGTATTTTGCAGTTTTACCAAGATCAAAGAGTGACTTCTGACCAGCTTTACCAGTAACAGTTGTGTAATTTCGTCTGTCAGTAAGGCTCATCTGATTCAGAATCATAATTGCAACGCCGAACAGCATCATTATGATTGCAAGAATACTAGCTTCACCAGTATATTTTGCATTCATAGAAATGTATTTTGTAGAAAGGGTTGTTAAGCCCAAATAGTGAGGAACAGGGTAACTACCTACTGCACTACCGAAAACAAGAAGAATTGTAGATAAAATTGCAGGTTTAACCATCGGCAAAGTTATCTTAGTAGCGATTTTCCATTTGGGAGTATCAAGAATTTTTGCAGCTTCTTCAAGGTTCGGGTCCATATTCTGGAAAATACCGCCTATGAGAATATAAGCAAATGCTGAATAATGCAGCCCAAGAACAATTATGCTTGGGAACAGCCCTTTACACCACCATAACGGCATTGTAATTCCGAATATTGAAGCTAATAGACCGTCTGAAGTTCCGCAAACCGCACTGCTGTCGAAAAGGTTTTTCCAAACAACAGACAGAGTCCATTGAGGCATTATATATGGGAAAATGAAGATAGAGCTTAAATACTGCTTAAACCTCATATTGGTTCTTGTAACCAAAAAGGCAAAGCCGCCACCGTATACAATAGCTACCAGACAAGAGAATATTGCCAAGATAGTTGTATTCAGCAAAGGATGCCAAAGGTTTACCCAGGAGTATTTGCTTGTAAAAATATCTATATAGTTTACGATTGAGTAACCTGATACTTTACCGCTCAAATAAGCATCCAGCGTGCCTGGATGTATTTTTATCGTATCTTCAACAATAGCAATAATAGGAGCTACTGTTGTGAAAGTCAGCAAAATCCCAAAAATAAAAAGGATAATGTTCTGCGGCTTAGAAAAATAAGTTTTAACGCTGTTTATGAATTTATTTCCATTTGTATTCTGCATAGAAGACTCCTTAATCAGCCATCAGGTCTATCCAACGACCGATTGTAAAGGCAACTTTAGTGCAGTATTCCGGGTCTTCAAGAACAAGACAGCCGCTGCCCTTTTGAGAACTTTCCCACCATAATTTGCCTCTGTCATTTTTGACTTCAAATTTATTCTTACCATCTACATATCCACCCTTCTGATGGTTATGTATTTCTTCATTTTGAGCATCTATCATAGGATTTGAAGAGTAGCATCCCATGTCTTTGCCCCAGGCTTCAAAGCCAACCTGTTCTGTGGTTAAGAAGTTAATAAGAGCACAAGCAGTCCAAGGAAGCGGACTATTGTCTGTAACAAAGAGGTAATGACAATAACCAAAACCGCCTATTCCGACATAATCATCTTCGTAAGCAGCTACTTTGATGTTGTTCAGAGAAACATTTGCAGATTCCTGAACAGAACGAAGTTTTGAATAAACCAAAAGACCGCATTTATCTTTGGCGGAAGAAGAAATAAGAATATTGCAGATTGGACCGTCGTCTGTCTGACCATTATACTGCTTCATCCAGAGTTTTATCCATGCAAGAGCGTATTTGCCGTTCTGGTCAAGTTTGAAATATTCTGCATCTTTTGCGACTTCTTCAATGGTTTTATCGAAATAATCTTTCTTTTCTTGAGGAAGAACATCATAGGCTTGTTTTAAAACAGCAGCATACTTAGGTGAAGTCAGCATATAGAGGAAATTCATGCCGACAGTTTCTGTTGCAGCATACATAAACAGAGGTCTGACACCTTTGTATACAAAATCCCAGCAGTTTTTATAAGCCATTTCTCCGCGGCAGTTGTATTCAAAAACTTTTGAGATCATTAAAAGGGGAACATAGCCTTTGTAAGTTTCCAAATCATAGCCATTAGCTTTTGCCCATTCTTTTGGAACATATCTTTTAAGGAAACCAGTATCCAGCATTTTAGGTTTAAATTGTGTACCATCCTGAATAAGGGCCATAGCGAATGTACCCTTTTCCTTAGCAGCATCAGCTATTAACTGGTCATAAATCTTATTGTTTTTAGGCTGCTGCCATTCAAAAGTCATTTCATAAGTCGGGTCTAAAGTCTTTAAATAGGCTATAAATTTAGGAATAGCGTCTTTACCGCGGCTTGAGTTGCCTAAGCCAAAGAATGCCTTGCCCTTAGACTCTTCAATTGCTTTTTTGGCAAGCTGTTCCAGTGTCATTGTCTGTGCTTCTTTGATTATATCGTCTACCTGTGACTTTTTAGGCTTTTGCTCTGCACAGCCTGTAGTCATAAAGAGCGAAATAACAACAACAAAGAAAGCTGCAAATACTTTTCTGTCTGTTATCTTCATTTCAAACCTCTTTGTTTTGGTTATCTGTACATTATAGAATACTAACTTTAGTATGAAAAGAAAAATTTTTAGGAAGGGGAAAAGCCAAGCATAGCTTGGCGTGATTGGTGGTTGGTGATTGGTGGTTGGTGGTAGGTGATTGGTGTGCTAAAGCCTCTCCTTGAGGAGAGGTGGCACGTAGT
>JAFXRA010000106.1 GCA_017526725.1 Candidatus Rifleibacteriota bacterium | reverse complement strand
TGTAAAGTGAGATGAGGCTAAAGCCTCTGTGGGACGGCTGTTTCACAGCCCGTGAGAATAGCATAACGAAAGTTCTAATTGTTCGAGTTGTTCAAATTGTTAATACAAACTAAACAACCAAACAATTCGAACTATTTGAACCTCGAACTCTTCGAACGATTCTAACAACTACCACAGATTGCGGCAGCAATCGTCCCACAGCGAAGTGTCCCACAGCGAAGCGTAACACAGCGAAGCGTAACACTTCTCACACCTCCTACCCTTCTAACATTTCTTAAATAAATATGTTATACTTAGATGGGTTGCGAACAAATGAAGAAACAAATACGGCCATATTTTATAATATTATTAGTTATAGCTGCTGTTTTAGAAAGTGTTTTCATCGGCTGCGGAGGTGGAGGCAGCAACAGCTATGAAGGCTTATCCTCCTCATCTGAAGAAGAACAAAAATTATATTTAACCTCAGTCACCGCATCTGCCCGGGGAACATTCTATCTTTCCTCAATGCACTCCGGATTTATTGCCCAAACAACCCAGGAAAACTCATTAAAAGACAACTGCGCAATCACTCTTGTTGAAAGAAAGGCCAAATCTAACGAGAGCAAGCTTTTCGGCAGTGACTGCACGAGAATATACAAACTCTCAGCCGTTTATTCCCAAAAAGGCTATTATTCAACTAATAAGATTACAAAAGTTGAAAAGCCCATTGAGATTACAATTCAAAAAGCTTTTCCAAGCGACAGCAAAGAATTTTATTTAGCTGTTAGAAGCGACAGCAATGCTGATTGGCAGTATTCTAAACTGGAAAATACATTTGCCAACAATTATTCTATTATAAGAGCAAACACATCTTCAAATAGTGGTAATACTACTTTTACCTTTAATATTACTACTTATAATCTTGATGATGAGTTTACTATTTTCAGAGCACCGACAAACACTCAGAACTCACCGCCGCTAAGAAGCCCAAGTTATTTTAATATCGATAACATGAGCTTTTCTGTGCAGCTTCCTTATTTGGACCTAAAATTGAACGACAGCGGCGAAATAGTCTACAATACTGATTTGGTCATAAACACCTGCATGTCTGCCAATTCCTGGGATTTTTCAGGCTGCAATGTAAAAACTGTTCTGACTTTTTTAACCGACAGCGGTACAACCATTGAAAGCCTTAGAACTGTCGGTGTATCAACTCATTTTGCCCAACAGACTGTTTCTGATGAAAGAGAAGGAGCTGGGAACAAATATGTTCATACCGTCAGTTTTGATGACTACCCTACCCCAGAAATTTCAGACAGAACAGCAACTTACAGTTTTACTTTAAAACTCAGAGATGTTCCGCTAAGTCAGTTTCCTGATTCCTTCAGAATCAAAACTATATTAATAGACAGCAATTCAAACGCTTTTGCCACAGAATCAAATATAGTTCAAGATATGGTTCTGTCTTATCTTAAACCGGTTTCACCCGCCCAAAATGCAGAAGACATAGCCACAAGTACCAGTCTTGTAATGAAATATCTAGCTCACAACATAGCGTCTATGACTGTTTCATACACCTATGACGGGCTAGTAGCCCCTGAAACTATAAGTGGTAGTTTTACAAAGGATGATGACAACCATCTTTTAGTATTTACCCCTGATTCATCATGGCCTGAAGGGAAAACAATCACAGCTTCAGTAACCGTTCAATGCTGCAATATGCATGATTTAAACGGAGTAAGAACCGCAGAATTTGCTTTTACCACCAAAGCAAGCGAAACAATCATTATTCCAGCATCATATACAGCCGTTGATGTAACAATGGCTACACCAAACCCGACAAATAACGTTTCTATTGACACTGAGATTGCTTTGCAGTTTTCTGGTGATATAAAATGGATAGATGCTTACATGAGCTACATAAAGATGTATCAGGGCGTAAAACCAGTTGCAATTACTCTGCCCAACTACGATGAAGGTTCTCGCAAACTGACTTTTCAGCCGCAGTTTCCGCTTAAATACAACGCCAGCTATACAGTAAAATTTAACGAACTCTCAGACAGTTATTTAAAGAAAATCATCTATACAAAAGAATTCGAGTTTTCTACAGGTGACGGCAGCCATGCTACGGCAACAATCAGCGAATCCGGCAATACTATTGTAGGTGGCTCTTTCACAACTTCGCCGATTTTTGTTGTAGATTTCAGGAAAGAGATATCTGATGGCGAACCCAACAATGAATATAAACTAACTCAAGCTTTTAACGCAGTTAAGGTATATAAAGAGGGTGAACCCATTGATGCTGACCAGACAATAAAAAGCTGGGTTGCCTCATATACAAAGATGCAGATTTCTTTTGCATACCCATTAGAAGCTGATTCCACATACGAAATCAGAATGAGAGAAGGTTTGCTTGATTTTGAAGATATAACCATAACTCCTTTTGAGCCCTATATCTTCTCTACTCTTCCAGTAATAACGGCTGAAATGACCACACCAGACACAAGTTCAGACGCACCAATAAATACAAGCATTGTTTTAAGTTTTTCAGATAACATTAACTGGGTTGCCACTCTTTCTTCAAGCTTCAACCTTTTTGAAGGCAGGAACGAAATAGCGATAAACAGCTACACTTACAATGATAGCAATAAAACTTTAACCCTAGTGCCTCAAAACAATCTGAAATACAATGCCAGCTATACTTTACTCATAGCACCAAATCTGAAAGACCCTATTACGCTTCAGCAGATTGCAAGCGGCGCATTCTATTTCCACACAGAAACAGTTGCAGATATTGATGATTGGGAAGATGGAACTACGATTTACACACCAGTAGAGTTTAAAGCAACTATAAAATTTCCTGTGGCAAGGCTTCAAAACCTGAATATTGCAAGAAGCGCGATAAAACTGAAAAAAGGTGATGT
>JAFXRA010000010.1 GCA_017526725.1 Candidatus Rifleibacteriota bacterium | reverse complement strand
GTCTGTCTCATCCAATTGTCAAACATCTGTTTTGAATAGCCATACATATTTAAGGGAATAAGGCTTTCGCTAGCTATATCATCATCGTCGAAGCCTTTTTCACCGTCGCCATAAGTGGCAGCACTGCTGGCATATATGAATCTGACATTGTTTTCGTCTGCATATATAGCCAATGATTTGCTAAATTCATAATTATTATGAACCAGATAGCTGCAGTCGGTCTGGGTTGTGCTGGAACAGGCTCCCAAATGGATAATAACATCGAAACCACATTCATCAAAAGCTCCATCTTCTATTTGTTCGATAAACTCTTCTCTTTCCATATAATCAGTATATTTGAGTTTTCGAAGATTTTTCCATTTATCTGGATTATCGCCAAGATGGTCAACTACGAGGATGTCGTTTATTCCACGCTGATTTAAGGCCCAAACCATTGCTGAACCTATAAAACCTGCACCGCCTGTAACTATAACTTTCATGATTATTCCTTTTATGTTGTCTTTTTTATAATAAAATCCCCCTTAATCCCCCTTTACGAAAGGGGGTGAGGGAAGTTCATCTGAACATTAAAACTGGCTGGTTGCCAATCATAAGCTGCTTAACAAAAGAATTAAGAATAGGTCTGATATCAGAAGACTGTTCAGATAAAGCACCTAATAATTCAGATAATGGATTCTTTTCTTCAGTCTTTTTAACTAAGGCTGCTGATTTTATGTCTAATAATTTACAGATTTCAGCCATTACATCTTCTCTATAACCGATTCCATCAATCAGACCAAGCTTTTGGGCTTTTTGAGCAGTATATACAGCACCGTTAGCTGCTTTAACAACATCATCTCTATTAAGCTTTCTGTTTTCTGTAACAATATCAACAAAACGCTGGTAACTGGTTTCAACCAATTCTAACAGCATAGCTTTTTCTTCTTCTGTTGCTTTTCTGAAAGGAGAAAGAACATCTTTCATCGGAGTGTTATCAGATTTTATAGTAACAGTTGTTACTCCAAGTTTATTAGCCAATTCTTCGACGTTCATGGTTTGAAGAAGTACACCAATACTGCCTATCATTGAAGTTGGCAATGCATATATTTTTGAACAGCCGCAAGCAGTATAATAAGCACCAGATGCACCCATTGCACCAATATGAGCAATTACAGGCTTCTTCGTCTGTTCATAAAATTTCTTAAGCATATGATATAACAAATCGCTGGCTGTAACTTCGCCGCCGGGAGAATTGATTTCAAGATAAACAGCTTTTACTGCATCACGCTTTGCTGCCAAAGCGAGGTCTTCTTTCATCGTGTCCAATATACTCTTTTTTTGTTTCAAAGCAGACATTGGGCTGTCGTCATCATCTTTTTCCTGAATGACACCATTTATTTTTAAATAAAGAATTTCTTCTTTAGCATCATAATCGCCTTCTACGAACTTGAATTTAGGCCCCTTGGGTTCGGAAGCACCAAACAATCCGCTTAAGAAACCCTGAGCTGAAGCATTAATTGTTAACATGCATAAAGCCAATGTAATTATAATTTTTTTCATCCTTAACTCCTTAATGTATATTATCCTAGCTTAATTTCATTTCGTTTATTTTCTATGCAGCCTTCACTTGCTGCTCTGCAAAGCATACAATGCTTACATTTCTTATAAAACTCAATAGGCTGATTGGTCATAGCCATTGTAAGCCATTCCGGCTCTCTATTTATTTCTCTGCCTAAAGAAATAAAATCACAGCATTCCTTAGACAAAACCTTTTCAGCAAGAACTGGTGTAAACATACCTGTAGATAGAATAACCTTAGTTTTTGTTTCATTTTTGAAAATTAGAGCATCATCTGCAAAAGGAGTAGGGGAGATATTATTCCTTAAATATGGATGTAGACAAGCTGGCTTGCCTAAAAACATTCCTTCTGTTACATGGAACAAATCTACGCCTAATTCCTTTAAATCATTTGCTAATTCAATGGCATTATTCAAACCTGCACCGCCAGGAATAAGGTCTCTTAATGATATTTTTAAAGAAAAGACAAGATCTGGACCAATTGATTTAATTGCTTGAATTATTTTTCGCAGAATAAGAATGCCGTTATCGTAACCGAAAGCGTATTCATCTTTCCTTTTATTTGTGATTGGTGAAAGGAATTGGTGAATTATGGTTCCTTCTGCTGCGTTAAGTTCTACCCCAGAAAAGCCTACATTCCAAATATGACTAGCGGCTTTTTGGTATTCTTCTACTAATAGGTCTATTTCACCAGTAGTTAGTTCCTGTATATTGCCCGAGATGTTTTTATTTTTAATTACAGAAGGGCCGTATAATTTATGCTCTTTCCCTGGAATTGCGTTGATTCCGCCATGATATAACTGTATCATTGGCAAAATTTCCTGATTTCTAATTTTTATAACCAATTCGGAAATAGCTAAAAAGTTGACTTCATCAGAAACTACACATTGATTGGGCCATGCTTTTCCATTCTTTGATATAGCAGCGCTTTCTAATATAAGAATACCAGGTTCACTTTTTATCAGGTTTTTATAATAGTTAAAAAACTGAGGGGTTAAGCTTCCATCTTTTTCGCAGAGAAAGGATGGAGGAGGGGCTGCAACAACCTTATTCTTTATGGTTCTGCCATTTATCTTTGTTGGAAATAGTAATTTTTCGTACATGGTTAGCATATAATACAATTTTCATTTTATAAGGTCAATACAGGAAATGACTTTAAGAATATCTTTTAACTATGGAAAAATTTCTTATAATGTTGTAAAATGTTTCATCACAAAATTATATGGAGACATACAAATATGATAAAAATTGTTCTAGCCGCTGCTTTATTGTCATTGGCACCAATGGCTATTGCCCAGACTCCTGCAACACCTCAGACAAATATTCCTGCTGATGTTAAGTTAGAAAAGGCTACTAATCCCGTAATCAAGATTTCTACTGAACGTGGTGATATGATTCTTGAATTGTTCCCAGATTCAGCTCCAAAACATGTTGAAAGTATGTTGAATCTTATTAATAAAGGTTTTTATAATGGTCTTACTTTCCATCGTGTTGTTCCTGGCTTTGTAATTCAAGGCGGTTGTCCATTAGGTACCGGAACAGGCGGACCTGGTTACAATATTAAAGCCGAATTTAACAGCAGAAAACATCTTAAAGGCACACTTGCTATGGCTAGAGCTATGGATCCAGATTCTGCAGGCAGCCAGTTCTACATCTGCTTGGAAGCACAGCCTTACTTAGATGGACAATATACAGTTTTTGGTCAGCTTAGAAGCGGTCATGATGTTCCTGAAAAAGTTCGCAAAGGTGATAAAATGAATATTACAATTCTTCAGGGAGCTCCTGCTGCTAAATAATTCTTATATCAGGCAATTCAGAAATGAAATTTAATCCCGAATTAATTCATAAAAACGTTCCTGTTAAGCATCTTGTAACATTTAACATTGGTGGAAATGCTGATTATTTCTATTCTGCTGATTGTACCGAAGCTCTTTGCGATGCTGTAGACTATGCAAAGAAAAAGAACTGGCCTGTATTTATTCTAGGGGGCGGTTCTAATCTTGTTGTTTCAGACAAAGGAATAGAAGGAATTGTTATTCATAATCAATGTGAAGATATTTGTCAGATTGATAAAGAAAAACATCAGATAAAAATATCTTCTGGTTATCTACTTTCACATTTAGTAGATGTTGCTTTGCATGAAGGCTTAGCAGGTGCAGAATCTTTCGCTGGAATTCCTGGAAGTATTGGCGGTGCAATATGCGGAAATGCAGGAGCATACGGCAAAAGTATTTCAGATATACTGATTAGCTGCGATATTTTAACTGATGACGGGAAAGTGCAAACGGTAGATAAGTCTTTCCTGCAGTTT
>JAFXRA010000105.1 GCA_017526725.1 Candidatus Rifleibacteriota bacterium | reverse complement strand
TTCTCCGTTTTTATAAATAATTTGATTTAAAATTAATAATACAAATTTATAAATTTTGTTAAAAGAAAAATAATATTTTTTTGAATAAAATACAAAAATATTCCTCAATGCTTGTGAAAAATTTCACCATTCATATTTTTACAGCAAATTTTTAACTTAAATGTTAAAATTATTATGTAAACCATTTTGTAAGTTGTTTAGTTTACTAACTCTAGTTTTAACAATTTGAACAATTAGAACTTTCGTTATGTTATTCTCACGGACTGTGAGACGGCAATTGACACTGCCCGTGGTAGTAGTTATAAGGGTTGGAAGAGTGAGAGTGTTACGCTACGCTGTGAGACAGCGACTTTCCGCCATATTTTAGTTATAATTGCTCGAGTTGTTAGAATCGTTAGAATTGTTCGAATCGTTCAAAGAGTTCGAGTCGTTCAAATTGTTTTAAGAATTCTTCGGCTTATAATACGCTATAGCTAAACAAGAGTAACTCTGGTTAGGTCACCCTTTCGGCTTGCAAGCAAGCCACTTCCCCTTAAGGGGAAGCTTTAGTAGAAGCCCCTTCTAACTCTTCCCACAATTACCACAGATTGCGACAGCAATCGTATCACAACGAAATGTCTCCAGCGTAGCGTATCACAATGCCAAGCCATGCTTGGCGAGATTATAGCGTATGGGCTTTAGCCCTGAAAGCTTTGCGTTTATGACAAGGTGCAGAGCAAAAAAGCAGCAGAAGAGAGAATTTAAGCTACAGCTTGTCATAAAAAGTAAAGCGTATGGGCTTTAGCCCTGAAAGCTTTGCGTTTATGACAAGGTGCAGAGCAAAAAAGCAACAGAAGAGAGAATTTAAGCTACAGCTTGTCATAAAAAGTAAAGCGTATGGGCTTTAGCCCTGAAAGCTTTGCGTTTATGACAAGCTGTAGCTGCAAACGAATAAATATTGATTTTTCATCAAATTTCGAGTTTTCGGACAATATCTTTGATTAAAATCAAGTTTTTCTTTCTTTACGCTTGGCAGCGGGAAAGAGAATATTATTAAGAATCAATCTATAACCAGGACTGTTTTTATGCAGTTCCAATCTTGTGGGGCCTTCACCGACTATGTGGCTAGCATCAGCAGGGTCATGGCCGCCATAAAAAGAGAAAAAGCCTTTTCCCAAATCGCCTCTGATGTATTTTACAGAAACCCCGTCATTATTTTCACCCATTATAGTAACAGTAGGCTTTAACAGGCTCTTTCTGAAAGCTGTTGTCTGACCGAAGAAACCGTCATGAACTGCTCTATGGTTCTGAGTAAGCATTGTTGGTATTGGGTCGACCTTTGCCGCGAATTCAAAAAGACGATAGGTTCCCGGGTCGCCAGCATAATTGTTAGAAACGTCTATATCAGAGAATTCATAAATATAAGGGTCAATAATAAGCTTAAAACCAGTAAAAGCCAAACATTGGCTGTAATCAAGCTTACTTTGACACAATGGATCTGGGTCATCACCGTCTATTTCTTTTGCAACAATATCGACACCGTTTGCTGCCAATGCAACATCTAAGCTATCAGCAGCAGAACACATGGCAAACAAAAAACCGCCATCTATAACAAACTGCTTTAGTTTTCTAGCAACAGCCAGTTTCATTTGAGGCACTTTGCTGAAACCAAATTTCTGCGCTTCTAACTGAGCTCTTGTAATCTGATTTCTATACCAGGCACTTGTTCTGAATGAAGCATAAAATTTACCAAATTGTCCGGTAAAATCTTCATGATGCAGATGTATCCAATCGTATTTAGATATACTGCCGTTTAAGACTTCCTTATCGTAAAACTTGTCAAAAGGTATCTGGGCATAAGTAAGAACAAGAATAACAGCATCATCCCAAGGTTCTTCATAATCCGGTGAATAAACCCCTATTTTGGGAGCCTTCTCCAAAAGAACCTTTTCCATGTTTTCTTCTTCAATTTCATTATATATAGCATTTACTTCAGCATCAGACAAAGGTTTAACGGTAACACCAGCAGTTTTTGCTCTATCTCTTATTTCTTTTAAATCTTCAACAAGGAAAGAACCGCCACGGTAATTTAAAAGCCACTCTGCATCAGTTCCTGTTTTATCTAACACCCAATAAGTTACTCCATAACTGCGAAGATGGTCTGATTGAACGTCATCCATTGGAATCAGCAGTTTACCTGCAAATAATGGTTCTGATAAAAATAAGGACAGCAATAAAAGGGTATATAACATTTTACCGAACCTCATTTTTTACCTCCATTTTCAAGACTGTGCTTATATTTCCCGCTTCTTAAATCTGACGGATAATTAGATATAAAACTACTCATTTCTTCGTCTATTTTATCCTGAGAAATATTCAACCGCTGCATAATTTTTATTTTATATTCTGCAAGATCAGCCTTTCTCATACTATCAGGATACTTCACAATAAACCGCACAATACTTTTTGAAAGTTCATCAATGTTCTTATGCTCTGAAAGCAGGATTTTATCTGCTTCTAAATCTGCTATCAAATAAGTTGAAGAAGCAGGCAAAGCTTTTATGGCAGCATCTATTTCTTCCAGTGCCTGAGATTTTTCTCCGCAGGCAGCCAGTCTCTCAGCTTTAAATTTATGATTAATAGCACTGAAATCGCCAACAGAATAACGTGTAATATTCAAAGCCAATTCAAGACCGTCATTCACCCAATCACCTTCTTTGTGATTTTCTATAACATCTTTTAAACTGTCCAGAGCATCCTGATACTGCCCCATATGGGCTTTTAGTCTTGCCATCTCTACTTTCTGCTGCATTAAATATTCTTCTTGTTCTAATCTGGTTAAACCGCCTCTAATGCTATTCTTATCAAGTATAGAGCCTACTTCGCTTAATATTTCTTCACTCTTGGGAAAATCCGACATATAAGTATTGAGCATAGCGCTCATTAGTTTTGCTTCAACAATTTTCTTCTTAGATGGAGCTATAACTTTAGAATTTATCAGCATAGACAGATATTCATCCGCATTTTTCGGAGATTTCATATAATCAAAAGTAAACTCAGCAAGTTTATAATACAAATCATACTTTAATTCTGAATCAGCCATTGTTTCATTTTCAGCCGTTCTTTTAGCATATTCATAAGCTTCTTTCTGCCATTTTTCATTGTATTCAGGCATTTTAAGCATTAAAGCAGCTAGTTTCAATTCTAATGAGGAATCTTTTCTTGCTTCCATCATCTTTTTCATAAGAGAAAAATGAAATTCTTCAGGAACAAGCAGAGCTTCCTGTCTTAAACGGTCATAAAAAAGGTCGTCAAAAAAGATAGCCGAGTGACTGTCTACTAGAGATACCATTTTATCAATATCTGCAGTTCTTGCTTTTCTAAAATACAGTTCAATCAAGGCTTGAACAATAGCCTGGTTATAGTTTTCAGTATTTAGAGAAATCAAACGATTTTCTAAGGAAAAACCATCTATTTTAGCCTTATAAAGTTTTTCAAAAATCTCAGGTTTGTATATGCCGTCAGACAATACATTGAGATTTTCTTCCATAGCTTCTTTTTCACGTCCCAAAGCTTCTAGAACCGCCGCTTTTTCTTCCGCAAACAAATTATTCTGATATAACAAGGTTCTTGCTTCATCAAAAGCTTCTAAGGCTTCTTCCAAAAGATTATGATCTATTAAAACTGTGGTATAATTAATATACTGTTCGTTGGACCTTCCATAACGTCTGTTCAAAAGAGTTTTCCAAACATCCAAAGCCTTCTGCTTATTACCCTTTGAAAAATAACAATGTCCTAGTTTTCTTAAAGTCTGCCAATCTGAAGGTAAAAAGTAAACCAGTTTTTCAAGTGTAACTATGGCATCATCCAAAAGATTTGCGGAAATCTGTATGTCAGAAAGTTTCTTCAATACGCTGACATCTTTTTCATAATCTTTATTGTCTTTTAAAGCCTCAATTGCCTTATCTTTGCGTCCTAATGCAAGATAGCAGTCTGCTAAATAGCTGGAATATACAGAAGCTTTTAATCTGGTTCTATGACTGTCTAAACTGCTTAACAGCTTGTCAACCTCACCACTTCTAATAGCCAGGTCTAACAAATCATCAAAAGCTTTCTTTTCACCTTTCTCCATGAAACGTTCCAACAGCAACCAGGCTTCGTCCTTGTTTCCGGACTGTAAATAAAACTGAGCTAGTTTTCTTGCCAAATCTACATTTTGAGAATCTTTCTTAGCCCAATCTTCTAGAAGTTCAATGCCTTCTCTATACCTGTGAACTGTATACAAAACTTCTACAAGCTGTAACTTGGCGCTAAGTTTTTCACCTTCATTTTCTGCTTTTTCTATTATCTCTTTATAGACCTCAATAGCTTTATCATACTCTTTTAAATCTTTTAGAAGACCTGCAAGATTACTACGTGCAATATCAGTTATTCTATCATCAGGATACTGTTCAATAAGCTTAAAAAAACATTGTTTCGCCAGGTTAAAATGTCTTGTTCTGTAAGCCATAACCGCTTCGTTATATAGAGAAGAAGCCTCTGAAGAGTAAGTTTTTTTAGCTGCAAAACAGCTATCCAAGGGCATAAGACTTGTCAAACCTATTAATAAAGCCATTATACAGCGTCTAATTATTTTTCTCATCTCTGTTCACCGCCATATATATTAAGAGATTTGTAATAGTCGTTAAGAAGTTTCTTATAGCTTTCAGGATATTCTTCCCTTAAATCTCCTGTAAAATCCTTACTTACATCAATACTTCCAGAACCTATATCACCAATAGGCTTTTCAGGCTCCTGCTGATATATTTCTCTGGCTTTATGAGCCTTGCGTTCTTCATCTTCTTCGTCACGATTCTTTATAGCCTTTTGAGACTTGAGCATACGTTCATAAATAGATTTCTGCTTTTCAGCAACTTTTTCGCGAAGCGAGGGGTCTAAAATCTTCGTTTCTATATCTTTCATATCGTCGATTACATCGTTCATTCTGCCTAAGTTGTTCATCTGCTGTCGATGTTCCCTCATAAGCTGTTCTAACGATTCTCTGATATGTCTCTGTTCCATAGCCATTTGTTTTAAAGCCTGACTACCCTGCGGCATAAGCTGCTGCTTCATCATCTGCTGATAAAGACTTAATTGACGTCTTGTCAGGTTTTTAAACTGCTGCATTGGCGACATTTGCGAAGAACTGCTGCTGCCTCCCGCGCTATCCTGAGCCCTCATCAAATCGGCCGCCAGTTTATTGAAACGTCTTATTATTTCATACTGGTCTTTTCTTGCAGAATCTAAGGCTCTGTCTTCAAGATTTTTAACAATATCAGAAAACATCTGCTGTGTACCGTTTATAGCCTCAACAACCACCGGGTCTATAGAAAAACTGCCTCTGATAAGCTGGTTCAAATCTTCCTGCAAAGAAAGCCCTTGTTGTTTAACAAGAACCTGCTGAACAGAAATATAATCTATAATACCTTCTATCTGAGGCATCTTACCGCGCATAAACTGGTCTGGCATATCAATTATTTCTCTTAAAAGCTTTTCCTGGTCCATAGAAACCCTGATAGCTCTGGAAATATAATAAGACAAATCAAGCTGAGTGGGTTCTCCGCCCATCATATTCATCATCTGATTAGCATTTTTTCTCAAAGATTCCAGGAAATTAAGCATTTTTTCCTGATTCTGTTTAGCCATATCAAGATTCTTATTCTGCATATCCTTTTGAATATCTTCACTAAGCTTTTTATGGTCTTTATTCTTCATCTGGTCAAGTATATTCTTAACATCTTCCATTAAAGGATTATTATTCAAATCATCTTTTTTAGATTCTTTTGTCATTTCTTCAGATTTTTTCTGAAGTTCTTCCAAGTCTTTGCTAATCTTTTGCTGCTGGTCCTGCAAATCTTTTAATCTATTTTCTTCATCCTTTGTAAGACCGTCTTTCTTTTCTTCCTTTAAAGCCTGCTGAAGTTCCTGCATCTGCTTTTCTTCTTCTTTGGAAAGCTGATTACCTTCCTTCTGCTTTTGCAGCAATTCCTGAAGTTTTTCCAAATCAGACTGCTTTTCTTGAAGTTCTTTAAGCTTTTCTTCCTCATTTTGAGTAAGCTTGCCTTCTTTTTGCTTTTCAAGCAGATTATTCAATTCTTCTAGTTTTTTGCTGACATCTTCTTCTGTAAGTTCGTTCTGCTTTTGTTTTTTCAGCAATTCTTCAGTTTCAGAAGCAATCTTCTGCTGTCTTTCATAGAGTTCTTCTATAGAATTAGCCAGAGATTCAAATTTCTGCTGTTCCTGAACTTGTTCCAGCAGATTAATTGTGCGGTCTAAGCTGTTCATATAATCTTCAAGCTTGAAAGCTTCTTCGTATTTTTGAATTTCTTTTGGGTCTAACTTTATATCTTTCAAAGATTCCTGAAGATTCTTGAGCATCTGCTTGCTTTCTTTATCTAAAACCTGGTCTAGCAGTTCCTGAACCTTCTGCATACGTTCTATAGCTTCTGGAGAAGTAAATGGATTGTTTTCCATTGCCTTTTGCATATTTTCAAAAGATTTTAATATTTCTTCTGCAGCCTGCTGGTTCTTTTCACCAGATTTTATAGCTTCTTCTATAGCCTGACTGGTTTCAAAATCAAGCTTTTCTTCGTGTTTAACCTGTTCATAAGCCTTTCTAAGAGACTCACTGCGTATTTTTTGCTCTTCGATATACTCTTGAAGCTGTTTTTTCAAATCAGCCTGCTGATCATCCTGACCTCTATAAACGTCTTGCATAGACGGCATATTCACAAAGAATATACTTGTGCTAGCAACATTTGCCTTTGGCTGACAAGCATCTTCCGTTTCCATATAATATGAAATTTTAGTTCCTGGCTGAACAGCAATAGTATCCAGCATCCATGGGAATTCTATTTCACATTCCGGAACAGGCGTAAAATCAGACTTTACGTTCAAAGGCTTCCAATCTTCTCTGTGACCAGCCTTATAGTATAAAACCATTGTTTTTACACCAAAATCATCTCTCGCAACAGCTTTTATATCCAATCTTTTAGCCGTTGGGAATTCCACATCGCAGCCCGGTTTAAGCAATTCAATGCTGGGCGGCAAATCAGGTTTGGCAGTTATCTTATAAACAACGGCTTTTTCGTTCGTAAGCCCGATTTCGTTAACTGCGTAAACAACAAAAGATGTTGAAGTTGCAACATTAAATTCATAGTTGAATTTGTTTTCTATTACTTTACAGCTCTGAGTAGCAGTATTATCAAAGCAGATTTCACCATTTTTTATAGGCATATCTGCTTCAACATCAATACGAATCTTGCTGTTCAGAAGTATTTCGGCTTCATTTGTATTCTCTGGCAACTTAATTGGCTTAGTTGAAATATACGAAGGCTGGAATAGCGTCATAACAACTTTTTTAATCTGAGGTCTCGGCATCACTTCTATTGAATACTTTTCCGAAACAGTTTTTTCACATGTAACTCTGTAATCAATAGAATTCTGCAAAGACATCAGATTATAAACATACTTGGTTTCTGTAGCTGTAGACGCAGCGTCAGCATACATTTCAACTTTATTTACTTCTTTTGTTTCAGGGTCGATTATTTCAAGAATTATAGCTTCTTCAGTCTTTCTTGAAGGAACTGCAGATATTTCTATGTTTTCACCTACTGCTGCAACAGCATTTTTAGGAGCAACTTCTAAAACTAAATTAGACCAGGGAGATATAGATGCAAATGGGAAAATCATTCGGCAAGCACCTGTTCTGACCTCAACCGGTGAAATAAAATACCAGCCAACAATTATCAGTATGAAAGCCAGAGAAGCAAATACTCTTTTACGACGTGAAAAAGCTTTTAAAGAAAGCTCAACATCTTCTCGCGTTAATTCCTTTCCTGCAGAAATAATAGTCAGCTTCTTCATCAAAGAAGAAACGGACTTGCTGTTTTCTGTTTTTTCCATAAATTCAACAGCGCTTGAAAGAGAGGAATTAAAATGACCTGGGCTGTTTTCTATTTCAACAGCTAACGAAACGTCAGAAGGTGCATTAAACCACTTAGAGAAAAGTCGATATATCCAGCAGATTACGCCTATATATAATACAGCAGAAAAAATATACCGCATTGCTTCTGACTGAATTGGTGTCCGTTCCACAAGTAAAAATATAATCAATAAAGCTGCTGCAGAAATAAAAGCAGCCAATACAGACTTAACAAAAACGCGCAGTCTGCGGCCAGACTTATAACTTGAAAATCTATCTTCAAGCTGTTTTTTCGTTTGGTCGTAATTTCTTATTGAGCTTTCAATATTTTCATTATTCATAGATTTCTCACTGCATCAATGCATAAACCAGAATATTCAGCCCCATTTTCACGGCCAATTCTCTGATTTCAGGAGTATCAGACTTGTGAATGCCTTCATCTTCAAGACCATCACCAATGTCAGATTCCAACAGATAAAGAATTTTCATTCGGCCCTTGTCAAAAATAGCGTAAGCTGCCGGCGGTTTTCCGTCATGCTCGTGAATCTTTGGCAACCCATCTTTCAAGTCGTAAACCATATGAAAAATGGGGTGATCCTTTGGAAGCTGCACAAATTCTCTATCGGGATAAAGTCTTTTGACTTCTCGGCGAACATACTTTTCCATACCATAGCTGTCATTTATCCACAAAAAACCGCCGTTATCAAGATAAGTCAGAATAGCCATCATTTCACTGTCTTTGAAACGAATCTGGCCGTGACCGCTGGCATAAAGCATAGGATATCTGAAAAGTTCGGGGTCGTTAACAGCAACCCCGATATGTTCAGGCTGAGTAGGTATCTTCAATCGTTTGTCAGCATGCTTCAGCAGATTTGGTATGGTCGTCGGACTGACATACCAGTCACCGCCGCCGCTGTATTTAAGTCTGGCTATAGCAATTCTGTCCCAGTTAGCACCAAAACACTTGCCCACACATAACAAAGCAGAAAAAGCTAAAGCTGTAGCAAGAAGAGCTTTCTTTATATATAAGGAAACATTATAATCATTCATTTTAAGAAAGACCTCCCATTCTGCGGAAATACCATTCCAAACAAGGCAGCAGAATAATCAAAATAAGCAGCAGCCAGCAATCTCTTAAATCGATACTCTTGCTTTCAAGCTTTTTCCCAGGAACAGAATTCAAGGAGCTTATAAGCTTATCTACTTCATCGTCATAGACCATCAAACCGCCTGTTTCTTTGGCTATAGCTTCCATAACATCAGTCTTAATAACCGGATTATCAAATTCAGCAGTAGGCGTTTCAACAAGCAGTTCAGCTTTTGAACTGCCAAGTTCCTTACCCTGATAGCTTGCTCTTGCTTCTATGGTATGAAGTCCTCTTGAAGCTGGAATAAAAGCGCTCTCATAGCAGCCGGCTTCAGATGTTTCTACACATACCAGGTTATAGCTTTCTCCCTTTTCACCGCTAATATTCAGTATTACTCTGGCATTTTGCATCAGATTATGTCTGTTATCTGATACCCAGACCTTTACTACAGATGAGGTTCCAACATAACCGCGGGAATTGGCAAGTTCTATGCTCACCTGAGCATCTTCACGGCGATTAACAAGCCACTTCAGCATGTTAATAATCATACCGGCATAAACACTAAAGCCTCTTTCTGAATTAGCCAGTCTAAGACCTATGGGCCACAAAGGACCGCCATTAATCATAATAATATTACCTAAGCCAGCTCTGGTTCGCAGCATAAAAGGCAATTTTGTCTTGCTTCCCATAACAGTCGAAGTCAACAAGACTTCAGCACCCTGTTTAATAGATTCATATTCGTAAATACCATCAAATTTAGGCAGAGTAGACATTAAAGCGCTGTTTTCTATGGGGTCATCAGCCAAATTCAAGAAAGAGTAAGATGTTTCCATAGCAGGAAGCAGCATATTTCCTGATGTTCCACGCCAAGTTTCATCTCCAACCGTTACAGGCAGAATATTTGCCAGTTCTGTTCCTTTATAACCAAGCTGAGTAAGGCTCATCCAGGAAGGCATTATCAAAAGACCAAGCTTTCCTGATTCCAAACGCTTAATTAAATCTGATTCATATTTCTTAATATAAGAATGTGGAATACCGCATAAAATAACAATATCAGCTTCTTTTATTTCTTCATCGAATTTTGGTTCCGAAGTTCCGCTTTTTACTTCAAAGTCTTTGGAACAAACCCATCTGTTATCCATTACTTTAGCCCAGTGAGTCAACGAAGCGTTAGGGTCGCCGGCCAAAGCGTTTGTAATGAACTTCATATCCCAGTTGGGCGCACCGCTGAGAGCCAGAACATTTAAACGTTCTCTAACAACTTTTAATAAAAAGGCTGTTTTATTGTTTTCTTCAGTCAATTCATCTTTTACGCTGGGTATTTCTACCTCAAACTTAAAGCTTCCTTCTTCTTTGCAGGGAATATTAAAACTGAATGGCACCCTAGTGCCGTTTCCCGTAACTTCTACAGGAATAGTTTCAAAAGGTTCACCATCTTTTGTAATCTTAACATCAATCTTTTCTTTGGATTCGTCATTTCCTGTAATACGGGCAGAAACTTCGCCTCTAACTCTTAAGTTAGAATTCAAATAACCGAAAGCCGGCGGCTTAGGAATAAACAGAGCATAGTCTGTAACACTTCCTCCACGGCCGGGCGCAACGAAATAAACCGGTGTTCTCATAGACGAAAGCACATTCTGAGGATTTTCGCCTATAGTGTTAACACCGTCGGTAAGCATTATTACACCTAACAAATTGCCTTCACCCAGATGGGAAACAACATTTTTAATACCTGAACTAATTGCAGTCTGATTTCCATCAGGTTTTAAATTGAATTTTTCAATTTCTGCCGGAGAAATAGGAGTAACATTTTCTGCAAAAGCGAAAACATCCGAGTAAATGCCGGTCTTCTTTTCCAGTTTCTTTATTAAACCGCTTTGAACTATTTTTGAAACCTTGTCAAAACGTGTTTCATTACCATCCTTAATGCTCATACTCTTAGAAGTATCCAACATTACAGCAAGTCTGTTCTGAAGCGGAACCCAGCCAGACACCACAAGGGTTGGTCCTGTAAGTAAGAAACAAACCAGCACAAGCCAAACGATTCTTAAAGTCAGGAGTTTTCTTTTTGTGCTTTCTTTTACGCTTTTTCCTTCAAAACGGTATGTAAACCAGGCGATTGGCAGTACAGCCAGCATAGCAAGAACAAAACCTGCCCAGCCCCATGAAAAATGTATCATTACGGAACTGATACTTCTGATTGAGCCTGCATCTAAGCCTAAAAAGTTCAATAAATTATATAGCATTGGCAGCCTTCTTTTCTATTGGCTTGTTGGCAAAAAAGCCTTCAACCAATGCAAGTAATAACAGAAGCCATATAGCTAAGCCGCTTAAATCATAACCGTCTCGCAATATAGTAACCTTTTCTTTTACTGATTTACCTTTGCCAACTTCTTGTTCAAGCGGAATAAATCTAGGTATTTTTCTAAGATTCATGCGGGCTAAATAGCTTTCTTCAGGTGGCGGATTAACAGCAAAAGCACTGACAAGCTTTTTCCCCACAATCAACTCATAATAACCAGGTAAATCTGTATTTCTTGTTGTAAAATGCAGAATTCCCTTGGCAGCAGTAAGATTATCTATCTGTTCCTGCTTTCCATCAGGGTGTTTCAAAATAACCTTATCATCTGCACCGGCATTCAGAGTTGCGGAAATAGGCATTCCAGGTCTGGCGCCATTTATCGTTAAATCATTAGCTGTTACCATAGCAATAAGAGCCTGATGCAAGAACGGCAGCCAGGTAGGCTTTATCGGCCAATCAGACCAGCGGTTGTCTGCGGTAAAGGTTACCAGCATTGAACGGCCGCGGCCTCTTTTTTCTTCTATTATGCCAGGCAAACCATGACTCATTCTACATAACAGCATAGCTGTCGGATTAGGTCTAACCTGGAAAAATTCATAAATCTTAGCTCTGCTGGGGTCACCGTTTCCGTCTTTAGCGAAAATACCGAAAGCAGGATGCCCCAAATCTATATCGGTAAGCTGATAGCCCACAGCTTTGCTGACAGAATTTCCTACTCTCTTGAATATTCTTGCAGGAAGCAGATAACCGCCGCCTAAATCATCTGAAAGATGCTTGTTATACCAGTCTGGTTCAACTCTATCACCAAGGAATGTAATAATATTGCCGCCAGCAAGCATATATTCCGAAAGCTTCTTGATAAAAGCTTCTGGCAGATGTCTTTGATTAAGCAGAATAACAGCAGAATAATTTGAAGGCTCTGCATTTGTAATTTCGCTTGTTAAGCGCGATTCAACGATAAAAATATTTTCCTTTGTCCTATTCAGCGGATTCAAAGCAAATTTAATGAAAATATCATCGTTGTTTTCTGTTTGCCCTGCATTTTCTGGCTTAATCAGCAATACCTTACAGGGTTCAAACACTCTTAAAGCCATGTGTCTCTGGTCATCAGAAGGCATAGCATCGTTCTGTATTGATGCTTCAAGATGATTCATACCCGTCTTGGAAAAAGAACATTCTAAAGTGGAAATCTTTTCGCTGTTTGCTTCAATTTCTACTTCTGTGCCCAAACGGCGTTCGCCATTAATTGAAATGCTTATTTTTGCTGTCTGTTTTTTGTTTGTATAATTAGCAACAGTTACTTTTAAAGGCACTTTGCGGCCAAGCATTACAACTGAAGCATCAGCTTCAAAACCTGTTACAGCCATATTATCAGGTGTAGTTCCGCCAACAGGAACCATTACCAGATCAATGCCCTTGTCTATTCTTTCCAGGTCATACCTTTCAACAAAAGGCTTCCATGCAGATTCTGTCATATCTGTTACAACATATATCGTTCTTCTATAGCCTGTGAGCGGAACCAGAAGTTCTAAGGCAGGCAATAAAGACGAGGCTAAATCAGTTCCAGCAGAAGTCAGTTTTGCATTACTGATACTCTGTCTTAAAGCCTCTTTATCCCAGGTTAACTGAGGGAATACAAGACCGCCTGGTTCGTTGATAAAACCTACAGTGGCTTTATCAGAAGGATTCATCTGGTCTAATATGTCTAAAGCTCTTGCACGAGCAGTATTGAATACTGAAACCCCTTGATAGGTACTTCCCATAGACATAGAATTATCTAACAAAATAACAAAGGCTGTTGGCGCAGATGAAGAAACACCTGCCCCGGCACTCTGCCCGATAAAAGGTCTTGCCAAAGCCATAACCGCTAAGAAAAGCAGCACTATGCGCATAACCATCAAAAGCAGGTTGCGAATCTTTTTCTGGCGTGAAAGATATTCCACAGACTTCATTATAAGACGCAAGCTTGGGAAATCTTTTATTATTGGAGTCTTCTTAAAATACAGGTGCAGCCATATAGGAACCGCAATCCCAGCAAGACCCAGCAAAAACCATGGACTAGCAAAATTCATCTTCTTTACCTTTCCATAACAGCCTGACGGCGAGTAAAGAAGCTTCTTATATTCGCTTCCAAAGGCATAGATGTATTGGCAAGCAAGTAATCTATACCAGATTTTCTTAAAGCTGACCTGAATGTGTTAATCATCTGCTTAATTCTGTTTAAATACTCATTGCGAAGAGAAAAAGCATCAGTAGTTATTTCTGATTTGTCTTCCAAATCTTTAAAAATGGTCATATCGTCAAATGGAAACCGGATTTCATCGCTGTCTAATACATGATATAAAACTATTTCATGACGTCTGCTCTTAAGCTGTCTCAGCTTATTTATAATAATGTCAGCATCATCCATCAAGTCGGAAAACATTACAAAAATGCCTCTCTTCTTCATGGTCTGGCCGACAACATCGAGGCTTTCACCTATATTAGTCTTGTCTGTGGCCTTGATACCATCAAGTTCATTACAAATAGTCTTTAAATGAGCAATTCCCGTCTTAGGTCTGATAATCTTGCTTATGCCGTCTGCAAAAGTTAACAAGCCGACAGAATCCTGCTGTCTCAACATTAAATAAGAAAGAGAAGCAGCAAGAGTAGAAGCATAATCAAGTTTGCTCATACTGCCAGCGCCTTTATAAGCCATAGAACCGCTAGTATCAAGTATCATATAGCCTGAAAGGTTAGTTTCCTGTTCATGTTCTTTTATATAATACTTGTCTGTTCGACCATAAACTTTCCAGTCTATGTCTTTTAAAGGGTCACCGGGAACATATTGTCTGTATTCTGAAAATTCAACATTAAAGCCTTTAAAAGGGCTTTTATGCTGTCCTTCTATCATGCCTTCGACAACAGTTCTGGCCTTTATTTCCAGATTTGATAAAGACGCCAGAAGTTCTGGATCTAGAAATCTGGATATCTTACGGGTTTTATCCATTTATATCAACCAACCGGTTCTAGAACAGTCTTAACAATCTTTTCAATCACAGCGTCAGGAGTAATGCCTTCTGCTTCAGCACTGAAATTAAGCATAATTCTGTGTCTTAGAACAGAAGAAGCTAAGGCTCTTATATCTTCACAGGCGACATAGTATCTGCCCTGCAGAACAGCTCTTGCCTTTGCGCCAAGAATCAAATACTGGCTAGCACGAGGCCCTGCGCCCCAGGTAATATAGTTGTTTACAAATTCACTGGAATTAGGCTGATTGGGTCTTGTTGCTTCAGCAATAGCTACAGCATACTTTATAACTCTGTCAGAAACCGGAACTCTTCTTACCAATTCCTGTAATTCTTTAATTCTTTCAGAATTAATAACGGGTTTCAAATCTTCCATACTGCCGCTGGTAGTAGCCTTAACCATCATTATTTCTTCTTCGATGGGCGGATATTCAAGGCGAACATTAAACATGAATCTGTCTAACTGAGCTTCTGGCAGCGGATAGGTTCCTTCCTGTTCTATCGGGTTCTGAGTAGCAAGAACGAAGAAAGGCTCTTCAACATCATAAGTAGTAGTACCGCTGGTTATCTTTCTTTCCTGCATAACCTGCAAAAGAGCTGCCTGAGTCTTCGGAGGTGTTCTGTTTATTTCGTCAGCCAATAAAACCTGAGTAAACAGAGGTCCCTTCACAAAACGGAAATTGCGTTCACCGGTCTTTGTGTTTTCTTCAATAATGTCTGTACCTATAATATCGCTAGGCATTAAGTCAGGCGTAAACTGAACACGCTTAAAATCCAAGTCTAAAAGTTTTGCAAGACTGTTTACCAATAAGGTTTTTCCTAACCCTGGAACCCCAATCAATAAAACATGCCCTCTTGCAAATAAGGCATATAAAACTTCTTCAACGACCTTTGTCTGACCAATAAAAACTTTGCCTATTTCGGTCATTATTTTCTTGTGAACGTTCTTTATATCAGCCAAAGCCTTTGCTTCATCTATTGGAGCACTAACAGCTTTAGTTTCTTTTATCTCTTCTGCCATAAAAAGGATGACCTCCTACAAATTCGATAAAAACTTATCATGAATTAAATATTTTTACAATACCTATCTATTCATACACACCACCTAACACTAACCACCAAACACTATACGACCACTCCTATATACTGAAAAACTATATTCAAAACCCTAGACTTATGCTATAATTAAAAATAGGGTACATTAGGCTATGAGACCATCTAAGAATATAAATAAACAGGGTTTTACTGTTGTAGAAATAATGTGCGTACTTGTCATTATTTCTATAGTCAGCAGTATTGCTATGCCTGCAATAAATAATTTCCATTCTGCTGAACGATGCAAAGCAGAAGCTTCTGTCTTAGTCTCATATATCAGACAAGCTAAATATCAAGCTTTACAAGACAACAGCCTAAATAGAATAATTTTTTCAAAAGATGGAACATCTGCAGAAGCTTTTAAAGTTCAAAAATATGAAGTGGAAGAAAATGAAAATCTTGATATCGAAACTGCCCTTACTTCAACTAAATTATCTTATAATAGTACCCATTGGGTTAGCATAGCAGATGAAGAAGAAATTCTATTTAATTCATCTGTCGAAGTTGATTTGTCTGAATTAGACAATGGTATTACAGCTTTTTATTTTCAACCTGATGGTTTTATATACAAAGATAAAACAAATAAAATATCCGAGCAGAGAATTATTTTTAGATACGGTAGTTCTGCTGTTGCTGTCGATATTAACGCTTTGGGTGTCATATGTTCTGAAGCTATTCCTGTTGATGATAACGATTATGACAACGATAAAGGCAAAGAAGAAGATGAAAATGACTAAATATAAATCACTAAAAGGGTTTTCATTAACAGAAGTACTGGTAGCCACCATAGTTATGAGTATGATTATGGGGTCAGTATTAGCTTTTGTACAATATGCCGGCAATATATGGCAAAAAGGCAATGAAAAAATCTCGTCTCAAAATTATTCCAGAATGACTTTTGAATTGTTAAAACAAGATCTTTTGCAGGCTACCAATGTCAGCTATCCCAAAACATGGGGAAAAAACAGAAAAAAAATCAGATATCAAACAAATGATTTAAACTCAACACACACTGTCGAATTATCATTAGATAATACTCTTATAAGATATACTAAAACAAAAGACGTTGACGGTTCTACAACCATGCGCCTAGCAAGAAATGTTAATGCATTTTATGTAAATCGCATATCCAGCAGAACTTTCGAAATATCTCTGCAAATTAATGGACAAGAATATGAGAATGAAGATGGGGTCATAGCTTCTGACACCATAAGCAGCGAAAGTATGGTGCTGATAGCCCCAGGAGTCCAATAAAATAATTAGGAATTAGGAGTGAGGAATGAGGAATTATAACAAAAGAGGCTCTATAGGCATAACCATTGTTATGCTGGTTTTCTGCCTTCTTATGTCTGTTTC
>JAFXRA010000104.1 GCA_017526725.1 Candidatus Rifleibacteriota bacterium | reverse complement strand
TTAGATGATGCAAGCAAGATCAATGCAAAGCTAACTGAATTAGGCTTAGACCATAAAATTGGTAAAACAGCAAACGAAATACTTGTTCCCACAACAGATAAATCTTACATATTATTAAGACTTTCCGAAGAAAAAACACTCCCTGAAGCAAAAGCAGGCTGGGAAAAATTAATAGACCAGCGTTCATTATTCCAAGGCACTACCCAGCAGGAATTTGATTTAAATTTTGTCAGAGGTCTTCAAGAAGAAATAGTAGCAGCCTTAAAGAGAATGGGCCCGATAGAAGATGCAAACGTCAATATTGTAAAGCCCAAGAAGACCACTTTTAAAGAAGACCAGAAAGAACCTTCTGCCAGTGTTCTTTTAAAACTCAAACCAAATACAACCGTTGAACCTAATCAAATAAGAGCAATTCGTGATTTTATATGTTCTGCTGTTGAAGGTCTTGAACCCGATAAAGTAAAAATCTGCGATGATCATGCCAATGATTTAACTCGTGTAATTGAAGATGAAGATTTGATGACTATTGAAAAGTCTCAAACCATACAGATAAAAATTACCAGAGACCGCGAAAGATACTTGCAGGGTAATTTGCAGAGAATGCTTGAATCCATGTTTGGTGACGGCAAAGCTATTGTTCAGGTTCGTCTCGAAATGGATTTCGACCAGAAAGAAGCCGTCAGCGATGTAGTAGTTCCATTGGAAGGCACAAATCAAGGCATTGTTATTTCCCAAAAAACAGAAAATGAAGAATATGAAGGCCGTGATTTAATAGAAGACGGTGAACCAGGCGTTAACTCTAATCTTCCTCCTGGTTCTCCAGCATACCCAGGAACAGAAAATGGCGTTTTAAACAAATATAAGCGTGACGGCACCATCACAAATTACGAAGTAACGAAATCAAAAGAAAAATTTATTAAAGAACAAGGCACCATTAGAAGAATGACTGCTTCAGTAGTAATTAATGGTGACCCCTTGGAATTTCAATCAACTGAAGACAGGATTTTACAGATAGCTCAGACTGCTATCGGCTACGATAAAACCCGCGGCGATAAAATGAATTTAATGGTTATGCCATTTAAGAATGACGAACTTGTTCGTGCAAGAGAAGAAATGGCTCTAAAAAAGGAGCAGGAAAAGCAAATGTTTAAGATTATTATGGGACTCCTTATGTCTTTCCCGATTCTCATCGGTTTAATTTATATAATTGCAAGAATCACAAAAGCCAGAGTTGAAAAAGCTGAACATGATCGTCTTGCCAAGGCTGCAGAAGAAGCAGAAAGACTTCGCAAAGAACGTGAAAAACAGCTTCTTGCTCAGAATGAAAAGCAATGGAAAGAATTTGAAAAGCGCTTCTCCAATGTTAAGAACTGGTTCCCAGAAATTACCAATATGGAAGAAAAGAAGCGCAAAGTTCAAGATCTTAAACTTAAAGCTTATAAGTATGCTAGTGAAAATGAAACTTTGCCGCCTGACTTTGAAGAAATGAGCCCGGAAGAAAAGTTTGCTTTCCGTGAAGCATTCCAGAAGAAGGCTGACGGCAAACTTCAGGGTGAAATTGAAAGACTTGAAAAGATTGTTTCTGAACGCGACCGTGAAAGAGAAGGAGAACTCAGCAAACTTAATGCTGAAGCTCTTGCTCGTGACGAGCTTGAAAAACGTGTCAGAGATCTCATTGAAAAGAAACCCGATGATGCTATACAGGTCATCAGAGGCTGGCTCAATAATAAATAATAGGAGATTCTACTTTGTCTACTGATGCCCAACCACAACAAGTAATATTAAAACCTGAAGACCTGCCTGCACTTAATATTCCCGGCAAAGCAAAAGCAGCTATTCTTCTAGTATTCCTAGGTCCAGAAACCAGCCGAGTTATACTCCAATCTCTTTCTGACCAGGAAATAGAAACTCTTACCATAGAAATAGCCAAGCAAAGAAAGATTTCTACCGAAGAAAAGCTTTCTGTATTATTTGAATTTGAACAGATGATGATGGCTAGAAAATTCTATGCCGAAGGCGGCTTAGAATATGCAAAACTGCTTTTGGAAAAAACCATTGGACCAGGCAAAGCGTTAGAAATTCTGGCAAGAATGGGTACTTCTTTACAGCTTCAGCCTTTTGAAGCAGCAAGAACAGCAGACCCAAGCCAGTTGGCAACTCTTATACAGAACGAACATCCTCAGCTTGTAGCAATGATTATGGCTTATCTGCAGCCGGAAAAAGCTGCCGTTGTTCTGCAGTCCATGGATCACGACTCACAGCTTGAAATAGCAAAGCGTCTTGCTTTGATGGACAGAACAAGTCCGGATATTACGCGTGAAGTAGAAAATTATCTTGAAGAAAAACTATCTTCTATCATTGGTCAGGACCTTACAAATGTTGGCGGTATAGAACCTCTTGTCAACATTTTGAATTCTGTTGACCGTGCTACAGAAAAGACCATTATCGAAACAATGGAAGTTCAAGAACCTATTCTTGCCGATGAAATCAAGAAGAAAATGTTCGTATTTGAAGATGTTGTTCTTATTGATGACCGCGGCTTGCAGCGTCTATTCAAAGAAATTGACCAGAAAGACCTTTCACTTGCACTTAAGGGTGTTACAGACGAAGTTAAAGAAAAATTCTATAAGAACATGTCTAAGCGTGCAGCAGAAATGCTCAAAGAAGATATGGCATATATGGGACCTGTTAGAATGCGTGACGTTGACCAGGCTCAGCAGCGCATAGTTAAATTGGTAAAGAAACTGGAAAGCAAGGGCGAAATCATAGTTTCAAGACCAGGCGAGGAGGAAATGATTGGCTAATAAAACCAGAGGGATTGATATCCTTACAGATATACTACGATATTGTGACACAAAGACTCAGACAGATATTATTGTTGGCCTGACTCCTTTTCTTGAAAAAGAAAAAAGACCTGACCTTATTGCTGAACTGCGCAAACAAATTGTTTTGTTTGATGATTTAGCTTATGCCAACTTAGAAGGTATTCAAATGCTTCTGAAATATGTCAGCATAAAAGATCTTGCTGTTGCTCTAATGGGTGCACCTGAATCCGTTGTTAAAAACATAGCGTCAGCTATGTCTAAGAACATGTTTAGCGATTTAAAAGCTGAAGCCTCATTGAGAAAAAACGTTAGTCAGAGTGAAATCAGTCTTGTAAGAGAACGAATCATGAAAGAAGTTAAAGGCTTGATAAATGAAAATCGCCTTTACATCGAAAAACCTGATTCTAAGATGATTTACTAAGGTATTTTTATGGTATTCAGAGTATTAAAAGCCAACCAGGTAAAAAAATCAGAAACACCATTTCTTGTTGAGCACGGTCAGAAACAGGAAAAGCCTAAAGAACCAGATATCGACCCCAACGAAGATGCTTTTGCTGCAGAAGCTTTCAGAATTCTTTCCCCTGAAGAATTAGCAGGAAGTGGTGAAAAAATACAGACCAAGAAGGCTCCAGAAGAAAATGGAGAAGAAAAAGTAGACCCTTCTCAAATAGACACCAGTGTTTTTACTCAAAATCAGCCTAAAAAAGAAGATGATTCCTTCCTTTCTCAGGCTGCCAGGAAATCAAGACATGCTGCAGTTCTTGAACAGATGAAAATCAAAGAACTGGAACTTGAAGCCCTTGAAGATGAACTAAAAGAATGGGAAGCCAGGCTTCAGGAACAAGAAAGAGAAATTCTTGCAAAAGAACAGGCCTCAGTTCAGGAAAATATAAAAAAGCGCCAGGAAGTTGAAGCCGAATGTAATCAAACTTTAAAAATGGCTAAAGAAGCGGCAGAATCAATTAAGTCTGCTGCAAAAAATGAAGTTGAAGCAATGAAAAAAAATGCAAAACTAGAACTGGAATCTGTGCGCGAAAAAGCCTACAAAGAAGGTTTTGATTCCGGCGAAGAAAAAGGCATTGCTCAGGGTGAAGCAGAAGGCTTAAAAGAAATAGAAATTGACTGGAAAAACCTCATGAATGAATCAGAAATGATTGTAAAAGAGCTTCAAACCAGTCGAATGGGCATTCTTAATGCATCACAGGAAGAAATGCTCAGACTAGTTATTTCTTTTGCAAAAGCTGTAATCAAAGTAGAACCATTGGTTCAGCAGGATATCATATTAGAAAACATCAAACAGGCTCTATATGGTATCAGCGATGTAGATAAAATAATCATGAAAATCAATCTTCGTGACAAAGCCATGTGCGAAGCTCACAAAGAAAAGATTCTATCTCGTCTAAGCGGAGTATCAGAACTTCAAATAATTGAAGATTCCACTCTTTCGCCAGGCGGTGTAAAAATTGAAACCGGAGTAAGCACAATTGATGCTACTCTTGAAACTCAAGCAAGAGCCCTGGAAAAAGCTCTTCTTGAAAAATTTGAAAAATCCATGGCAGAACAGCAGCAATGAGTTTTAGTTTATCCGATTACGCTTCTGTAATAGAAAGCACTGAAACAATCAAAATCAATGGACGTGTAACAAAAGTTATAGGTCTGCTAATTGAAGCAACAGGGCCCCAAAACCCAGTTGGCGACATCTGCAACATAATGACCGCCAATGGGCCTATGCCTTGTGAAATTGTTGGTTTCAGAAAAGACGGCGTTCTATTGATGCCATTAATTAATACAGAAGGAATCAGACAGGGTAGCGAAGTCATTCCTACAGGCACTCCTTTAACAGTTCCTGCCGGCGATGAACTTTTAGGCAGATTAATAGATGGACTAGGGAAACCAATGGATGGGAAGGGAAATTTGCCAGACCATCTAAAACGTGTTCCCTTAAACAGAGAGCCCCCTAACCCATTTACTAGAAAAAGAATATTACAACCTCTTCCAACAGGCATTAAAGTTCTTGACG
This sequence comes from Candidatus Rifleibacteriota bacterium, assembly GCA_017526725.1. The sequence goes on along the minus strand of JAFXRA010000104.1, from coordinate 1,920 downwards.
GTCTGTTAACTATTGGCAACGGACAAAGACTTGGTATTTTTGCAGGCTCTGGTGTTGGGAAATCAACACTTTTAGGTATGATAAGCAGAAGTTCAAAAGCAGATGTCAACGTTCTAGCACTGATTGGAGAAAGAGGACGTGAAGTTCGAGAATTTTTGGAAAAAGACCTTGGCGAAGAAGGCATGAAACGCTCTGTAATAGTAGTTGCAACTTCTGACCAGCCTGCTCTTATAAGAATAAAAGCAGCTTTTACAGCAACAGCAATTGCAGAATACTTCAGAGACCAGGGCAAGAATGTAATGCTGATGATGGATTCAGTTACAAGATTTGCTCTTGCTCAACGTGAAATAGGTCTTGCTACTGGCGAACCACCAGCTACCAGAGGCTATACACCTTCAGTTTTCGCAATGCTTCCTAAATTATTAGAAAGAGCCGGCACTTCTCAGAAAGGTGCCATTACCGGCATATATTCAGTATTAGTTGAAGGCGGCGACATGGATGAACCTGTAGCAGATGCTGTAAGAGGTATCTTAGACGGGCACCTTGTTTTAAGCCGCGATTTGGCTCATCAGAACATTTACCCTGCTATAGACATCTTAAGCAGTATTTCACGTTTAATGCCTGAAATAGTTGATAAAAAGCACTACGAAAATGCTGGGAAACTGCGCAACATTTATTCTACTTATATGAATAATATAGATGCAATTAGGCTTGGTGCTTATAAAGCAGGGTCTGACCCCAAAATAGACGAAGCTATAAAGAAACAGCCCATGATTGAAAACTTTATCAGACAGGGAATTAAAGAGGCTGTTCCATTTGAAGCTTCTATTAATGAAATTACTAAAATTGCAGGCGGAGGTAAATAATATCTAGCTATGGCCTTTGTATTTAGATTAAATCAGCTTCTTCAGATTGCAATTCATGAAGAAAATGAAGTAAAAGACCGTTTAGCTAGAAAAGACGGTCAAATAGCTGAATTAGCTGCTAAAATTCAGAAATACAAAGATGACCAGCAAAATGCCCTTGCTCAACAGCAGCAAGATCTCTTAGCCGGTGATTTAAGCAAGGTTCAGATGTATCCAGCATATTTAAATATGCTTAAAAAATCAGAGATTTTTTATAGCGATGAAATGGAGCTTCAGCAAAAACAAAGAGAAAAAATAATGGAAGAACTGTTGGAAAAACAGCGAAACCGCAAAACCTTTGAAAAGCTACGTGAAGCTGATGAAGCCAAGTATAAAAAAGAAATGCTGAAAAAGGAGCAGAAACAATTAGACGAATTCGGCAGCAGAAAAAAATCATCATTATTGGAGCCAGACAATGCTTGAAAACATGAACAGATTAGTAGAAAAAATGGATGCTCTTAATAAAAGTTTGAGCATTTATGCACCTAAGCATAAAAAAAGAATTAATGTGAATAATTTTGCTAAACAGCTTGAATTAGCAACCTCTGGCAACAACATTTCTGCCTGCTCTCCAGCCACTACCGCCAAAGCCAATAACCAGCAGCTTGGTGAAAGCATTAAAGAGGATATAAACAACTTGGTAGACAAATATTCCAAAGAATATAATATTGAACCTGCTTTGATTAAGCAGCTAATAACTGTTGCCTCTGGAAATGACCCCAACGCTGTTGGGAAAAACGGCCAGCTTGGTTTAATGCAACTCAACCCTTCTCTGCTTAATCAATTCGGAGTTACTAATCCTTTTGACCCACAGCAGAATATTATGGCTGGAACCCAGCACCTTTCTCAGCTGCTTCAAAACAACAGCGGAAACCTTTCTCTGGCTTTAGCAGCCTATAACACTGATCCCAAAACGGTAAAGAGATTTGGCGGAGTTCCTCCGTATTTAGATACCCAAAACTTCGTAAACCAAATTTTAACCGGATTAAATAAATAATTTAAAGGAATTTATTAT
>JAFXRA010000103.1 GCA_017526725.1 Candidatus Rifleibacteriota bacterium | reverse complement strand
GAAGATTGAAGATAGAAGGCCATAAATGGAGATATAAGCTATAAGCCAGACAAGAGCAACAGAGCGTAGAGCGTAGAGCCAATGAGAGAATGTGCCCTAAAGCCCCAAATGATAGTTTTCCTTGAAGATGCTGCCCCGCATAGCGGGGAAGCTGTCACGTAGTGACTGAAGGGGGAGCAAAGCGAAGCTTTGCGTAATTTCTAAGAAGCTGTCCCACAGCGCAGCGTATCACTTGAATCGGTTATCAGTTATCAGTTTTCAGCTTTCACTTTTCACTTTTCAGTTTCGACAACTCTTCTCACACTTCCAACAATTTTAACTATTCTAACAAAATCTACCCTTACATTATCTTAAGGTCCCCATGCAAAGCACCAGCAGCGTTGATAGCTTCAAATATTGCAATAAGGTCTTTGGGTGTGGCACCAACTGCATTAAGAGCATTAACCAAATCATCAACAGTGGTTTCGCCTTGAACATCAACCATAGAGGCTTGCTTTTCGTCTCTTTTCCTTCGGCCGCCCATACCGCCTTGATTTTCATTGTTAGCATCAACAGCGATTCTTATTCCGTTGTGAGAAATGACAACTCGGCTGATTCTTACATTGTTGCCAACGATTACTGTGCCTGTTCTTTCGTTGATTACAACTCTGTTGGGCTCATCAATAGTAAGAGTTAAGTTTTCTATGTTTGCAGCAAAACTTACTGGGTCGTCTTGCATGCTTCTTGGAACAGTTACTTCAACTTGACCAGGGTTGGTTATTACAGCCCAGCCGTTGCCGTAACGCCTGTCTACTGCTTCTTTTACTTTTCTGGTAAGAATTGCATCTTTTTCCTGAAGTAAAATACTGAATTTGCCGGAACGAGCAAAACGGTCTTCTACACTGCGTTCCATTATTGCACCACCAGAAATATAACCTACTGTTAAATGATTTCTCTGTGTGTTTCTGTTGTTGCCAGCTCCGCCTGTAGTAGCTTCAAAGCCGCCAATGGAAACATTTCCTTGAGCTACAGCATAAACCTGACCATCGCCGCCTTTTAATAGGGTGGGGAGTAAAACTCCGCCCATAAGACTCTTGGCATCGCCGATTGAACTGATGGTAATATCAAAGCTTTCGCCTGGTCTTGCATAAGGAGGAAGCATACCAGTAACGACAACAGCGGCAGAGTTTTTGGAAACAATTTGAGAGGAATTAACTTCCATACCCATATTCTGAAGCATGCCTTTCATCATTTCAATACTCATTTCACCTTTGTCGCCTGTTGCATTAAGACCTGTGACGAGACCATAGCCAATAACCTGGTATTCGCGGTCTCCGCTCATTCTGGAGATGTCTTTGATTCTGACTTTTGCCTGGGCAAAAACAGAATTGGTAACATTAAGCATTATAAATGCCATGATAAAGATGATTGCGATTTTGTTGAGTAAGAATGATTTGTTTGCTTCCATGCCAAAAACTTTCTGTCAAATTTATATTTTCCACTAGGTATATCGGCACTTTGCCCCTCATTGTTTAGATTTTTTATTTGTTTTTATTGTATTGCGGACAGCAGCTTGCTCAATCTTATTCTCCTCTGCTCTGAGAAGTCTACCCATTGTCATAAACGTATAGCTTTCAGGGCTAAAGCCCATACGCTATACTTTTTATGACAAATGTGTAGACTTATCTAATCTCTGTTCTCTAAAAGACCCCCTTTTGGAAAGGGGGATGTCATGCAAAGCATGACTGGGGGATTTTCGAGAAGCTGAATAAGCAGTAAAAAGTTGAGTCCGAAGACTTGTAGTGAATCTAAAACAATCCCCTAAGCTCTCCGCTCTTGTGCTCTATGCTCTAAAAAAATTAGATAGCTCAGCAATGACAGTTACAACTGAAACTTTCGCTAGCTAAAACAATCCCCTAATCTCTTTTTCTCTTATTTCTAATCTCTAAATTAAACTAATACCACTCCAAAACCTTAGTATTAAAAAATCTTGATAGTAACTAAAAAAAATGCTAACATTCTTGCAGTTTATTACTACCTCGAAAGGATGAGCGATGATTTATACACAAGAAGTTAACAATATGTGCTCAGTAAGAAAAGGCGCATATCATGGTCCAGCTCCAATTCCTGAAGAAGGAAAATGGATTCAGGTTAAGGAAATCAAAGATGTTAGCGGTTTTACACACGGTATCGGTTGGTGTGCTCCACAGCAGGGTGCATGCAAACTTACTCTTAATATAAAAGACGGTATCATTGAAGAAGCTCTTGTTGAAACTATTGGTTGCAGCGGTATGACTCACTCCGCAGCTATGGCTTCTGAAATACTTATTGGTAAGACTCTTCTTGAAGCCCTCAATACTGACTTAGTCTGTGACGCAATCAATACTGCTATGAGAGAACTTTTCCTACAGATTGTTTACGGTCGTTCTCAGAGCGCTTTCTCAGAAAACGGTCTTTCTGTTGGTGCTTCTCTTGAAGACCTTGGAAAAGGTTTACGTAGCCAGGTTGGTACTATGTTTGCTACCAAAATTAAAGGCCCTCGCTACCTTGAAATGGCTGAAGGCTATGTAACTCGTGTTGCTCTTAATAAAGATGAAGAAATCATCGGTTATGAATTTATAAATCTTGGTAAGATGATGGATTTCATTAAGAAGGGTGATTCTGCTGATGAAGCACTCAAAAAGGCTAAAGGTCACTATGGTCAGTTCGATAACGCTGCCAAATACATTGACCCACGCAAAGAATAATTAGGAGGACAAAATAATGGCTTTATTTGAAAGTTATGAAAGAAGAATTGACAAAATTAATGCTGTCCTCGCTAAATACGGTATCAAGTCAGTAGAAGAATGCCGTGAAATCTGCAAAGCAAAAGGCTTTGATCCTTATGAAATCGTTAAGGGAATTCAGCCGATATGTTTTGAAAACGCTTGCTGGGCTTACTGCGTTGGTGCTGCAATTGCTATCAAATCTGGCAAGAAAAATGCCGCTGACGCTGCTGAAGCAATAGGCGAAGGTTTACAGGCTTTCTGTATCGACGGTTCTGTTGCAGAAGACAGAAAAGTTGGTCTTGGTCATGGCAGACTTGGTGCTATGCTTCTTAGAGACGAAACCAAATGTTTCGCTTTCTTAGCTGGTCACGAATCATTTGCAGCCGCTGAAGGTGCTATCGGTATCGTTAGAAATGCTAATAAATCTAGAAAAACTGAACTTCGCGTTATCCTCAATGGTCTAGGTAAAGACGCTGCTCAGATTATTTCTAGAATCAACGGTTTCACCTACGTTCAGACTCAGTTCGATTATTTCACTGGCAAGCTCAACATAGTTAAAGAAATTCGCTATTCTGAAACTGAAAGAGCTAACGTTCGCTGCTATGGAGCAGACGATGTTCGCGAAGGCGTTGCAATCATGCATCACGAAGGCGTTGACGTTTCTATCACTGGTAACTCAACTAACCCAACAAGATTCCAGCACCCAGTTGCCGGTACATACAAAAAAGAATGTGTGGAACAGGGTAAGAAATACTTCTCTGTAGCTTCTGGTGGTGGTACTGGTAGAACTCTACATCCAGATAACATGGCTGCTGGTCCTGCTTCTTATGGTATGACCGACACTATGGGCAGAATGCATTCTGACGCACAGTTCGCAGGTTCTTCTTCAGTTCCAGCTCACGTTGAAATGATGGGCTTCCTCGGAATGGGCAACAACCCAATGGTTGGTGCTACTGTTGCCGTAGCAGTTGCCGTATCTGAAGCACTGAAGTAATTAATTAGCAATAAAAAAAGCTCACTTATTTTTATAAGTGAGCTTTTTTATTGCCAGTTCTTTTTTTGTTGGTAATTGTTGTTTATTGGTTCTCGGGTTTTCTATTCCTAAATGTGTATTTATAGATAATTCGAAGTAATTCTGTAAAAGATATAATAATTCCTAAAATAGCAAAAACGTAGAGTTTCTTCTTCTTTTGCCAAAGCCTTTTAGAATCTTCCATTTTTATTTCTGACTCTAGAACTCTATTTCTTTTTATTCTCTCAAATTCATTGTTAAAAAGCTCATCAGGCCAAACCGGAGATAATTTTTCAAGTGTTTCATAAGGAAAAGATTCGCAATATACATAATGCTCAATATCCCCGTGAATGCTGCAAAATATTATAAAAGAATTTGATGATAAATCACCAATACTTGAGTAGTTACAACCTGGAGCAGGTTTAACTATTTCTTTTAAGTAGTTTTTCTTTTCTAGTATAAAAGTATCATTATAGTCATGAAGTTTATGAATTTGCTCTTTGTTTTCTTTGTTATACTTTTTAACTGCTTCTGTAATCTCACGAATATTAGAAAAGCATGATTCCAAAATATTTTTATCTTTATCTGCAAATACGTAATTACAGATGAAAAGCCTAAATAATAAGCAAATAATTATGGCAATGTTAATATTTTTCATAAGTTCTCCTCAATGTAAATATATCACATTGTTTGGATCTTTACTTTAAATACTTCGTATTGTATGACTCAAGGGTATTTGTTGTAGTTGTAGTAAGACCCCTTTCGACTCTTCGCAAGCCACTTTCCCCAGCTAAACTGGGGAAAGTTCATCTTCTCCGCCCCCTGAAGCGCCTCCAAGAGTCGTAAATAAAAAAAGACCACTCGAAAGAGTGGTCTTTTTTTGTGTGTGTGCTTTGATGTCTTAGAATATTGAGTCGAAGATGCGGGTCATGATTCCCTGTCTGTTAGCTCTGGCTACGGAGCCTTTGCCGTCAAACTTAATCTGTGCATCAGCAAGAAGTTTTGAATCTATGCTATTTTTATCATCTATATCTTTTGGTCTGGCTACGCCTCTGACTCTCATAATCTGGTTTTCTTTATTCACAACGATTGCACGGCTACCTTCAATGAGAAGATTGCCATTTGGCAGAATTTCAAGAACAGTAGCTGTAATTGTTCCTTCTAAACCACTGCTTCTAGTAGTTGTGCCTTCACCGTCAAATTCATTCTTTATTTTCTGCTGACCGACGATTTTATTCATTACTCTTTTAAAAATCGGAATTTTCGGTTGAGCTGTTGCTTCTGTTGTTGTTTCTTTTTCTGTTTTAGTAGTGGCCTTAGATTGAGCACTTGTTGTTTCAGAAATCTTTATAGTAATTATGTCACCAGGCTGATAATTTCTGGCGGCACCGTGAGATGAATAGAGGTCATTACCGTTAAGCCACAAAGAAGCAGCATTTGAATCGGCGGTAAATCCAAAAACTATCATAAAAAGTACGAAAACCAAAGAAAACTTACTTCTGAGCATATTCTACAATTCCTTTTTCTGTAATTATACCGCTGATTCTGCGTTTATTCTTCAAGTTGATCAATTCGATTTCATCACCAGAGTTCCCGCCAGAAACTGCTTTGGCTGGAATACTAAGAGAAAGTGCACCGCTGTTTACTCTGAATTCAACGCTGTCACCAGGTTTTATTAGCCATGCATCAACAATAGCATCATTTTTCATTGTGGCAGACATCATGTTCAAAGCCTGTGGAGTTCTTACTCCTTCTGCTGTTCGAGATTTTTTTGCACTAGCTGTTCTGACTGTATCGGATTTAGCTAAGTCGGAGTTTCTTATAATAGTTCCTGCAGACTTGAATCTGTCTAGCTTTTTCCCTATAACATCTTTATAAGAAACGGCTGTGTTGTTCTTTTCATTCTTAATGAGCATAGAAACAGGTTTAACCATATCTTCTGTTATTTCTTCGCCTGGTTTTACAAGCTGGCAAAGCTCGGCTGCTTCAATAGTTTTGCTTACGTTAACCTGAATAAGCTGCTTGAATTGGCCGCTTTCTGTTTCTGCTTCAAGAGAAAAGAGCTTCATTCCCAATTCATTGCTTGAATTTGATTTAATGTTCCAACTTAATACATTACCTGGCAGAATAATGCTGGAAGAAAGCCTTGAAAAATCAAAGTTTAATACGTCTTCATTATTATTCTGACAAAGTTCTATAATTCTTTGTTTTACATACTCACTTTTAAGCACAGAGCCAAGTCTTTTTATAGTAACGTTTTCTGGAATTTTAACAGATTCAGCTAAATCGCCAAGTTTGTTACTGATAGTTTCTTTATCTAGTGTTATTTCTCCTAAAGGATTAGGAATATTGCCTAATTGAATGTTAGCTAATTCCTTTGTCAATTTTTCATCAGCGTTTCTAACAAGTGAATCAGCGTTAACTGTGCTTCCAGAAACTACAGCGCTGCTTTTTAATGCTACAGGAGTAAATGAGGAATTATTCTTTTTCATAGCTGCTAAGGCAGGGGTATTTAAAGACATTCCAATCAATAAAGTAATTATAGAAGTATTAAGAAATGTAGAACGGGAAATCATTTTAGTTTATTATCTCCTGAGATTGTTTGCTATCTGCAGCATTGTATCTGATGTTTGAATGGTTTTGGAATTTGCTTCGTATGCACGCTGTGCAACGATCATGTTAACCATTTCTTCAACAACTTTTACGTTAGACATTTCGATGAAGCCTTGAGCAATTTCACCAAATTCATCTGTACCCGGTAAACCAACAACTGGGTCGCCAGAACTTCCAGAAGGAACGAAAAGGTTTTTACCTAGAGCTCTTAAACCTGATGGGTTTATGAAGTCTGCCAATTCAATCTGACCGATAACTTCCAAATCTGTCTGATTAGGCATTTTGGCTGCAATAATACCGCTTGAAGTAATGTTCAAGCCCAGTGCATCCTGAGGAATAGTTACTTCAGGCAGAATTGTATAACCGTTAGAAGTAACGATGATACCGTCTTCAGAAATCTTCCATGCACCGTCTCTGGTGTAGGCAATATCGCCGTTTGGAAGCTGAACCTGGAAGAAGCCTTCGCCTTCGATTGCAACGTCTAACGATTCGTCTGTCTGTTGGTATTCACCCTGAGAGAAAAGTCTGTGAGTTGCAACAGGTTTAACACCATGACCCATCTGAATGCCGACCGGGTATTTATGATCTGCAGTAATTGGTGCACCAGGTTCAACAATAGTCTGATACATCAAATCTTCAAAGTCTAAGCGTTGTTTCTTGTAACCTGTTGTGGAAACGTTTGCAAGGTTGTTTGATACAACAGCGATGTGTGTTTCCTGTCCCTTCATGCCAGTCGAAGCCGACCATAATGATCTCATCATAGGACTTATTTCTCCCTTACTTTATATTTTTTCTATCAGCGTCTGGTTGTGCCAACGCTGTTGATGCACTTATCCAAGAGATTGTCATGTGATTGAACAACTTTTGAATTAGCTTCATAAGAACGTGAAACTTCTATCATCCTGACCATTTCTTCTACAACACTGAAATTTGGCTTTTCCAGATAACCGGGCAAAAAGTTGGTTTCTGCTCTTGTTACATTACCAAAAGCTCTAACGAACTTATTTGAACCTTCTTTGCGGAAAGCTCTTCTTTCAGATGCGATACCTGTAACAACTCTGTATTCAGCAACATTATCCAAAAGAACACGACCTTCTTCGTCAATTGTGCATTTTTTGCCGAGACCTACCTGTATGCGCTGAAATTCAGCATTTACTGTGCCGTCATCATTTATAAGAACACCGGAATTTCTGTCTTCGTCGCCTAATACTTCGCCTAAGATGTAGTCGCCGTTTCCATCCATAAGGAAACCTTCATCATCTAAGGTCCACGAACCGTCGCGAGAAAATCTGATTCCGTTCTTACCGTCTACAATAAAAAAGGCTTTTTCATTATCAAGACTTACATCTAATTCGTTGCCGGTGAAATACATTTTGCCGGCTTCCCATCTGGTGTAGGTTTCATCAGCTATTGCTCCTGTTCCAATCTTGCCGATACGAGGGTATTTGTAGATTGGTCTCGGAGGATAAAGCTTTGCGTCATTTATTCTACGGATTCGCATTGCTGGCAGTTCTTTGAAAACCATGCCATCCTGCTTGTAACCAGTTGTATCAACGTTAGCCAGATTGTTGGCAATCTGGTCCTGGCGCATTGTTTCAACCAGCATTCCAGCGGCAGAAGTGTAAATACCTCTAATCATTCTAAGCCTCCAGATTTACAGCCGCAGTTTGGCTCATTCGGGCATTCTCCTATTTTTTCGAAAATTTCTTTTCCAATAGGATTATTGCCAAATGCAAGATAATGAGCTAAATGTGCATGTAAGCACTTAACACCATGATAATCACGACTACCTGCCACAGACGTATTTTTCAGTATGTCGTGAATATGCTCGGGAAGACTTTCTTTAAATAATTCCTGAGCAAATTTTAAACGGTATTCTGCGATTTCTCTCTGCCCTTTTAGGAACTCATTTCGAAAATCTTCATCATTTCTTAGTTTTTCGGAATAATACTTAACCATGCCCTGTTGTTCCAAGTCGCCTGTGAGAGCTTTCATTCTTGGGCAAACCAGCCAGATAAAAGATGGAAAAGGTTTCCATATATTATCTTCAAGGAATACTGGGTCTGCAATCAGGGTTTGGGGATTACCGCATGTACACTTTGTTTTTACTGTAAAAGGAGTTCTGGGTTCTCTTCCTAGAAGGGCAACCGCTGCTTGATAGTCCTTTTCATTTAAAACTTTGTCTGCCATATCCTATTATTCCCTAACTAATTATTTCTTAGAAAACAAATCGGCATTTTGCTGCTCATACTTTAGATATTTTTTTTATTTTTTTTGCTACCGATGAAAAAAATGTGCAAACACAAACTCTTCTTTTATTGTAGTGTTTGGAAGAGACTATCCGAAAACTAATTTTTAACTCCAAATAAGGTTGAGCGAGCAACGGTCCGACTGAAGTGTTATAAAAGTTCGAAGAGTTCAAGGTTCAAATAGTTCGAATTGTTTTGCTCTGTTCTACAAATTAACCTTAGTTTTAACAATTTGAACTACTCGAACAATTAGAACAATTTAGAACTTTCGTTATTCAATTACCACAGTGAAACGTCCCACAACGAAGTGTCCCACAGCGAAGCGTAGCACAATATCTTTAAAAAATGTACACAAAAATATCAGTTCTTTTGCTTATTCTATTTGACTTTTGATTGAAGCTTTGCTATAATCCTTACACTTATTTTAATACTGGAGGAAACCAAAATGGGTGCATGTCCAAAGAATAAAGTATCCAAACTTAGAGGGCGCACACGTCGAGCTCATATAAAAGTTGCTCCTGTAACTCTTGCAAAATGTCCACATTGTAAGGAATTAAAGCAGGCTCATAGAGTTTGCCCAGCTTGCGGTTACTACAGCAAAACTGATAAAGTTCTCGATGTAAAGCAAGAAGCCTAATAAGTTAAGGTATAATTAATGAAAATAGCCATTGATGTAATGGGCGGAGATTTCGCCCCACAGGAATTGATAGCCGGTGCAAAAGGTTATCTTCAAAGTGATGGAGAAGCTGGTCTGATTCTTGTAGGTGATGAAAAAGTAATTCGTGAACTTTGGCCGGATTTGCCAGAAAGTTGCGAAATATATCATACCGATGAAGTTGTTGAAATGGGTGAACACCCACTTCATGCACTTAAAAAGAAAAAGAATGCCAGTGTTGCAGTCTGTGCTAGTCTTGTTAAACAGGGTAAAGCTGATGGCTTTATTTCTGCTGGTAGCACAGGTGCTCAAATGGCTGCATCTTTACTTGTATTAGGTAAAATTACCGGAATTGAAAGACCGGCTATATCTGTCATGCTTCCTACTTCAGGTGAAAGAGGCGTATTGCTGCTTGATGTTGGAGCAAATGTAGATGTTAGACCAAATCACTTGCTTGAATTTGCTTTGATGGGTTCTGCATATTATGAAAAAATATGCGGAGTTGAAAGACCTAAAGTTGGTCTTCTGAATATCGGTGAAGAAGAAGCTAAAGGTAATGAACTTACTAAGGCTGCTTATGAACTTCTCAAAGGCAGTTCATTGAATTTTGTCGGTAATGTTGAAGCAGATCACCTTTTTGAAGGTAAGGCAAACGTTGTGGTTTGTGATGGTTTTGTCGGCAATGTTTTATTAAAGACAAGCGAAGGCGTTTCTGAAAATATGCAGACCTTAGTATTCAAGACTGCAATGTCTATGGGCGATGAAACCGTAGGCAATTTCAAAAAAGCCATTAAGAAATTCAGTTCATCATCACCTGAATATAGTGCAGCTCCATTACTTGGGGTTAATGGCGTATCGCTTGTTTGTCATGGTAAATCAAAGGCTCCAGTGATAACTAATGCTATTAAACTGGCTGTAAGTTGTTCAAAGAGCAAATATGTTGATTTGATTACCAAGGAATTAACCAAGGCTCAGTAAGAGTTTTGTGTAAAATCTTAACGAAAAATTAGCTTGTGAATTGATTCGATTTTTTATTCTACAAAAATGGATTTGTATTGAAGAAAAAAAGGATAATCAGTTCAGTTAAAATATAATTCTAGGGAGCAAGTGTGGAAGAAATTAGTAAAGCAAATGCAGCGAAAGTTGTCATAGTTACTGGTTCTACTCGTGGTATAGGCCTTGAAATAGCCAGAACTTTTGGTGAAGAAGGTTATGCCGTTGTTATTTCAGGACGAAATGAAGAAAGTCTTTTGAAAGTTAAGAGTGAATTTGAAACTAAGGGAATAAAAGTTGCTTCTTGCCAAGCTGATATCTCTAAAGCAGAAGATGCTGCAAAGCTTGTTGCTTGTGCCTTAGAAACTTTTGGTCGCGTAGATACTTTGGTGAACAATGCCGGAGTAACTTGTGACAATCTTTTGATGCGCATGGATGAAGACGCATGGGATAAGGTTCTAAATACAAACCTTAAAGGTGCTTTCCTTATGACAAAGGCTGTTATTAAGCCTATGCTGAAGCAGAAAAAAGGTTCTATTATTAATATTGCTTCTGTTGTTGGTTTAATGGGAAATGCTGGTCAGGCTAACTATGCTGCTAGCAAAGCTGGTTTGATAGGCTTTACTAAGTCTGTTGCTAAGGAATATGGTAAAAAAGGCATTAGAGTTAATGCTGTAGCACCTGGTTTTATTTGTTCTGATATGACAGCAGGTTTAGCTGATAATTTAAAGGAACAGATGTTAGCCCAAGTTCCATTGAATGTTTTTGGACAACCGCGCGATGTTGCTAATGCTGTTACTTTCTTAGCCTCTGATAAAGCATCTTATATCACAGGACAAGTTTTAACAGTTGACGGCGGAATGGTGATGGCTTAAACCGCTCCCAATATTTCTCAGGAGGAAATAAATAAGAATGAGTACTAATTATTTTGAAGACATTAAAAGAATCGTAGTTGAAAAGCTTCAGGTGGATGAAAAGCAGGTAACTCCAGAAGCTAGCTTCATGGAAGACCTCGGTGCCGATAGTCTTGACACAGTAGAACTTGTTATGGATTTGGAAGAACACTTTGGTGTTGAAATCCCTGATGAAGCTGCTGAAAAACTCAGAACTATTAAAGATGCTGTAGACTACATTGCTTCAAAAAAAGCTGAATAATATAGCAAAATAGAAAAACTGGCTGCTTGTATTATAAATATCCAAGCAGTCAGTTTTTTTTTGTACTTTTTCTATTTTTAAGAAAATATACTTAAACTCTCTTGTTTTTGTAAGAGAAAATGTTTATCGTATTATTGTCTTTTTTGATGATTTATTATAAGTAGAATTAAGAAAACAATAAATAGGAGTCAATAATTAATGAAGCGTGTTTTTATAACAGGTATGGGGGCTATAACCCCGAATGCTGTTGGTATAGAAGATTTTACTGCAGCTTTAAAAGAAGGCAAAAACGGTATTGGCCTTACTACTTTATTTGATACAACAGATTTTACCGTTAAAATCAGCGGTGAAGTTAAAAACTTTAATCCAGAACTTTATGTAAATAAGAAAGATGCTAAAAGACATGACCGATATGCTGTTTTTGCTTTGGCTGCTGCAAGAATGGCAGCAGAACAGGCAAAATTAACAGAAAAGAATTTTGATCCTGAAAGAGCAGGAGTTATTGTTTCAACTGGTATAGGCGGAATAACCTTTTTTGAAAATGAACATAAAACTTATCTGTCAAGCGGTCCCAGCCGTGTCAGTCCTTTTCTGGTTCCCATGATGATCTGTAATATAGCATCTGGCTGTATTGCAATGGAATATGGTCTGAATGGACCCAATTTCAGTATTGTTTCTGCCTGTGCTTCTAGTTTGCATGCTATAGGCGAATCTTATTTGAAGATTGCTCATGGCGAAAGTGATATTATGGTTTGTGGCGGCAGTGAAGCTGCTTTGACTCCATTGACTACATCAGGCTTTGCTAAAATGAAGGCTTTATCTACTAGAAATGATGAACCAGAAAAAGCTTCAAGAGCTTTTGACAAAGACAGAGATGGTTTTGTAATGGGTGAAGGCGCTGGTGTCATCGTATTAGAAAGTGAAGAAAGTGTTTTAAAACGAGGTTCAAAAATTCTGGCTGAAATTAAGGGTTACGGAGCATCTGCAGATGCACATCATCTTACTGCTCCTCATCCAGAAGGAGTTGGAGCAGCAATAGCAGTTAAAAGAGCTTTACAGCTTAATAATTTCCCGATTGATAAAATAGACTATATCAATACTCATGGAACCAGCACTCCTCTCGGAGATATTGCTGAAATGAAAGCATTGAAGTCTGTTTTTGGGGAAGAAGGTCTAAAAAAGCCTGTTATAAATGCAACAAAATCAATGATTGGTCATTTGCTGGGTGCAGCTGGTGGAGTAGGGACCATAGCTACTGTTATTCAGATGCAGAATGGTTTTATACATCCTAATAGAAACCTGGATAATGTTGACCCTGAATTAGCTGGTTATAATTTCGCTCCAAATCATTTTATTGAAAAGAATATAGAAGCTGCATTGGTTGATGCATTTGGTTTTGGCGGCCAGAATGCATGTTTGCTTATAACTAAGGCAT
>JAFXRA010000102.1 GCA_017526725.1 Candidatus Rifleibacteriota bacterium | reverse complement strand
CACAGAGTTACGGTGGTTTAGCTTATGCAAGCTTAAGTTGCTGGGAAACAGTTGGCCTTCTCGAAAAGAAGGGTTGGACAAAAGTACAGGTTCCACCTTTTCAGGCTGGTGACGTTATTCTTTGGAACACTACGGGTAAAGCTGCTTCTCATATAGGTATTGCTATGGAATCAGGCAATAGTGTTAAGGCTATGTCTAATTCTTCTACTTATAAAATTCCAAGAACTCATAGTGCTACTTATTCTCCTATTAGTTTTGTAATGAGAAAATCATAATGGAGCTTGTGAGACGATGAAATTAAATATCTGTTTATTAGCTTCTTTGTTGATGTTTGCTAATTGTTCTGCTTTTGCTGACGTGGCAGTTTCCTTCGGTGAAGGACCAGGAAAAGCAGATTTTGTAAATAACAATAACTATCCTGGAATAGAAGAACCTTTGCCTATTGGTCCATCTTCTTTCAGAATGGTAGAAGATAAAATTTGGATTTCGGACGGAGTTAGCTGCAAACTAATGCAGTTTGACAACAACAGCGGTAAGTTTATTTCAGAATTTTCTATTGTTCCTAATGGAGAAAAACCCTATGATATAGAAGAAGGCGGTTTTCCGACTCTCAATTATTCAATTGAAGATATAGCTCCTGTTCGTGGTGACTATGGCGCTGTGGTTGCTTGGTGGATTAGCGACAGTCTTAATAAAAAAATTTATAAGTTTTCTACTGACGGTAAAAAATTAGCAGAAATAAATCACCCCGAGTTTGTTCAACCTCAAAGAATAGAAGTCGGCATTGGTGGTCATGTTTTTGTTACTGACATGGGCAAAAGAAAAATATTTGTCTTTGATGAAAGTGGAAAATTTCTTTATGAAACAGCCTGGGAATGGTCTGGATTCGCTGTTGCAGGTCAAGACGAAAAGCTTTATAGGCTGATGTTTGATAATGAAACAAAGATGCATAATCTTATCGCAACCGACCTTAATGGTAAGGTTATTAGCGGTAAACCACTTAAAATTATAAATATGTTGAATCCAGAACTTTGGTGGGTTGATGAAGAAAAGAATGAATGTGTTATAACTTATACCCCCCAAACTGGCTTTGAAGGTAAGTTTATTATTGTTCGAGTCAGTTTATCTGGCGAAGTTATTGCAACCGGAGAAATGACTCCGCCTTTGGTTATGAATAGATTCATTGATAATCTTGATTATGGTGAAGTTTTTGTAGGAAAAGCCAATTATAATGAGGCTCCAGATGGTAAATTAGAGATATTGCCATTAAAAATGCCTACTTCTAAGTAGTTCGTTAAAGCATTTATAAAGCTTAGATTTTAAGTTTTATAAATGCTTTTGCTTTTAATAATGAAATATAAAGGGGAATTAAAATGAAAAAGACTTTATGTTTATTATTATTGTTTATCTTTGTAGGAACATTCTCCAATCTTTATGCAGGTAAGATTCCTGTCAAGGGCTATGTTAATGCTAAAAGCGGTCTTAATATAAGAGCATCAGCTTCAACTAGTGCTAAGGTTTTAAAAGCTGTTGTTCAGAATACTCAAGTTTCTATTTTAGAGGCAGTTGGAAACTGGTATAAAATATCTGCTGAATCTGTTGTTGGCTATGTTTACGCATCTTATATAACAGTAACAGAAACCGGTGACGATTATGCAGTAGATGATTCAGGCAGTGCAGATATGTCTGGTACTTCTGATGATTCTGGAATGTCTGGTTCTGGTGAACCAATTAATGTTCCTAAGGCAACACTAACCGGTAGAAATCTAAATAAAAGTGCTTTAAACGCTACTATTACAAATGTTCCTTGAATCTCCTTTTAAATGCAGTTTTAGTAAACGTGGTAGTATTGTAATAATTGTAGTTGCTGTATTTGTTGTTTTGTTTGTATTCTTGACAACTTTTTTGGTTTCAACTTCCAGCAAAACTTATACTACCAAAAAACTAGGTGATACAACGCTAGCTAGAGAGTTTGCAAACTCTTTAGCATTGCTGTCTTGCCAATATATAAAAAATGTTGAATTAAAGGATAAAAATTCTGATATAAGAAAAAAGCTTTCAATGCCATATGTTAAAAGTGATACTTCTAAAATGAGTATGGACATAGGTGGCAAGGTTTCAGCTTATTTTAAAGAAAAACTAAAATCCGGCTCAGATGATTTAATCAGTTTATTAGAAAAAAACAGCGGTTTAAAAAATTTAAAATGGAATATTGAATGTTCTATTAATGCGGCTGATTTTAAACCTCTTGACGGCGGCAGTGAACCAATGCCGTATTCTCGTGAAAAGACAGCCAGTATAGTTTTTTTTATTAGTGTTTTACATACCCCGCCAGCAAGTAAATCCAGAATCGCAGAAGATTATTATTATATCTGTGATATGAAAGTAGTTGCAAATTTAGTTCCTGTTCTATCAAAGTTTACTTTTTACGTTGAAAATGCTCTTGGAAATGGAAAAGGAGATCGTTTCAATTTATGTAAAACATACGCAGATGGCAGTTTAAAAAGTAGTTCTGAATATAAACCCTGGGTTTTTTTCAATGGTAGTAGTGATTTACATAATGCAACAAAATACAGTGATTTAGTTAAGACTCCAGTTGGCTTGATTTATTTGGGCGGTGGAACAAAAAGTAATCCAATATCATTAGGTTTAGCACGAGGCTGGGTTAACAATATTAATGCTAAAAGTCCTTACGGTGAAGAATTTCATTTTTATAAGAATCAGGATGAAAATCAGGGATATTGGAAAACAATGAAATTTTTTAGTCAGCAGGAAGCTGTTATGACTGCAGAAATAGGTTTGTGTGATGATATTTCTGGCGAAAGTAGAGCTTGGAATAGTTTACTTAATGGCTATGATGCTGATTCTAAGAAACACTCTATTCTGAAACTTTATGGAACAGATGGAGCACAATCTCCAACAATGGTTTTGGGTTTTGTTAATTCCAGATTCGGAAAATTCAATATGTACAAGAATGAAAAAGAAGGAGATTACAATCCCCCTACTTTTCTTTGTTATTTTGATGATCAAGATAGTTTGGATAAAGCTTGTCTTCTTTCGACAAGCAACGGTTCTGGTAGTTCAGGAGAATCTAGTGATCAAAATGATTTTGAAATTTTTCTCTTTTATAAAGCTATGTGTCCTGTGTTAGGAATAAGTTTAGGCAATCAAATAGATATAGATGTATATAAAAAGCAGTATAGTAGTGGAGTTTATGATGAATGCTATAACAAAGGTTTTTTATATTACTTAACAAATAATATACAGCCTTTCCCTTATGACGGACAGCATATTATTTCTTCTAGCGATAAATTGGCAAATTTATGCGGTTATAATAGTGATACTAGTGTTTTTACTGCTGTTCCTGAAGAATATAAAAAAGTTTATAATGATGGTGATATTGATAGTCTGGAAGAAATGAAAGAATTTCTAAATGTAGACAGACTTCTTATAAATACTGATTCTGAAAGTAAAAAGAATAAAAGAATTTCTTATTACGTTAATGATGGAAATCTAAAAAGTGGTGGAAATAAAATAACTTTTGAGACTTATCTAACAAAGAAACATCTTTTGAAAGATAAAGAATTAGATTTGAACGGTTGGATTGTAGTTGATACAGATTCCGGAGAATCTTTAGATATAAATGAATTAAAAGTAGTTAGTAATGGCGGTATTATACTGAAAAAAGGTGATATTAATATTAAAGGCGATATTAAATGCGAAAATGATGCTCATTTAACTATTGTTGCTCTAGATGGTTCTATTTCAATAGAAGAAGGTGCAAACCAGGTAGATGCTTCTTTAATTGCAGGCGGCAGTTCGGGACAAGTAAAGCTTTTTGGAGGCAGTAATTCACATGACTTAGTTATAAATGGCAATATTGCCATGAGTTGTTTGAATGATCTTGAAAAAATGAAACGTGGTCCAAAAGTAAATTATATTGATAAACTCTCTGTTATGCCGCATGTAACTAACGATGAAAATTCCGAAGTCCCTCTTCTTATGTATGATTTGAAAATAGGTCCTAATTTATTTGATTAATTATATGAATTACAGATACAGAACAAAAGCTTTTTCTATAGTAGAAATTACTATTGCGATAGCAATATTGATGTTTTTGCTTTTACCGGTTTTTACTATGATGACGAGAGGCAGTAAAGGAACAATACTTAATAGAAATGAGATATTAGCTCAGCAGTATGCTTCGAATTATATAGCCTATTGTAATTTGCAGCCTTTTAATAGTGAATATTTAAAAGAAACCACAGAAGAAAAAAATGTTCCATCTTTAGATTTAAAAAAAGGTGGTTCTGCATTCGCTGTAATAGATAAGCTTGAAGAGGGCTTTTCAAGATTTGTTTCTATTAAAGATTTTCCTGATAGCCATGAAATACCATATAAATATAAAGTTATAACCGTTAGAGTAGAATGGCAGCAGAGTGGAGAAAAAACAAGAAGAAAAGTAACTATGTGCGGGTTGGTGACTGAGGGATGATTATAAATAAAAAAGCTGTAACTTTAGTAGAAATATCAATAGGGGTTATTCTCTCTGCGTTACTTATTGTTGGTATAATGAATCTGTTTAGCTCTGGTATGAAGGGTTCTGTTAAGGGTATGGCCCATCAGGCAAATATGGAAACAGCATCTATTTTAATGTCTCAAATAGAGTATGATTTGTTACGATGCGTCAAAATTTCTCAGCCAGAAGCAAATTTAGAAGAGGACTTTGATAAAGCTATCTGGGAATTTTTTAACGTTGTTTCTGGAAATAGAGAGTATGCAACGGTAACTTATACTAGATTAGAAAACGGAATGGGAGTTGAGAGAGAAGTTAAACCCAGCAGTGGTAAGCCTTTTAGAACCGTTTTTGCTAAGGACAGAAAAGTTGAATTGAGTTTCAAACATGTAAAAGCAAATCTTGGCAGTCAAGAAGTCCCTATATATAGACACGGTATGCTTGTGGGGGTGACTGTTTCTTCAAAAGACAACAGAAACAGCGGAAATAACGAACCATTTACTTTAAAGCGACTTATTATTATACGAAATCAAATTTAATTTTGTACATCAAAAGATTTTTAATAATTAAAATAAAAACTATCTTTTAAATATTATAGTATAATATATATATTATGTACGAAGGAGTAAGACCGTGAAAAAATCCGCTGTATTGTTTGCGTTTTTGTTTTGCTTTTTAAGTTATGCAGTATTAGTTGCATATGATTATTCTGGTTCAGACATAGACAGTAGTTTGAATGCTACAGAAATAGAAACTCAAAATAATAATTCCAATTCTAATTCTGATGCATCCACTGTAAAATCAGATGAAGATGCATCTGCTTCCAGCAAGTCTAAGACAGAAGAAGCCAAAGAAGAAAAAAAAGAAAATGAAGGTTCTGCAACTCTTCCTAATGGCCCAGCATATGTAGGGGTTTATACATACCTGAATCTAAGATCAAGTATTTGGGGCTCAGTTATTGGTGAATTATACAATAATGAAGAAGTAACTATTACTGGTCGTGATGGTGACTGGTATACTGTTTCTACTAGCAAGGGCGATGGTTATGTTCATTCAAGATATATTTTTGCCACCAAAGATGCTCGCTATAGAGGCAATGATGTTACTTACGGCGATATAGTTTTAAATGTTTCCGGCGATACAGTTCAAGGCAGAGTTGTTTCAGCTGCTGCAGAATTGGTTAAGAATTATTCTGAATCCGGTTCTTTCCCATATGCACCTGGAACAAACGGCGGCAGACTTGGCTGTGCTCAGGTTGTAACCACAGCACTAAAAGCAGCAGGTGTTATAAACGAAACCAGTCTTGGTTGTATACAAACTATAGGTTTATTGGAAGATGCTGGCTGGAGTGAAGTAGATGTTCCTCCTTATCAGGCTGGTGACGTTATTTTCTGGGAAACTTATTGTTCAGGACCTTCTCATGTTGGTATCATAATGACTTCAGGTAATACTGCTACTGCTATGAGTAATTCTTCTTCTCAGCAGAAACCAAGATATCATGATGCTGATTACCAAAAAGTAGTTAAAGTTATGAGAAAACTCTGATTCTTTGCAAGAATTGCTTCAATACAGCTTTGTAGCTGTATTGAGCTCCCATAGGATTATGCGAAAAGATTAAAAGTAAGGTTAAAGTAAAAAAATATGAAAAATTCTGTATGTTTATTAGCTTCAGTTCTTATGTTATCAGCAACTGCTCTTTTGGCTGATGTTTCTATACCTTATGGTGAAGGTTCCGGCAAGGTAGATTTCACCAATTTTAAAAAGTATCCAAAGCTTGAAGATCCTCTCCCATTTGGTCCTTTATCTTTCAGAATGGTCGATAATAAGGTTTGGGTAGCCGATAGTATCGGCGGCAAGCTTATGCAGTATGACAACAATGGTAAGCTTGTTTCTGAATTTTCTGTTATGCCGGAAGGAATCAAACCTTACAAGGTTGACGAATTTGGTCCTAGTTTAAATATTCTTATAGAAGACATTGCTGCTGTTCGTGGAGATTACGGTTCTGTTAAAGCATTGTGGGTTGTAGATAGTCAGAAAAACAAACTTCTGAAGTTTTCACCAGACGGCAAAAAACTTGCAGAAGTTAAGAATCCTGAATTTGGTCAGCTTTATAGAATAGAAGTCAGCAGATCTGGTTATCTCTTTGTTGCTGATAAAGCTAAACGAGCAATATATGTCCTTGATTCAGAAGGCAAGGTATTGAATACTATGAACTGGGAATGGTCAGGGATGGCTGTTTCAAGCACAGACGATATTCTTTATAGACTAATGTGGGATAACGAAGCTCACAGAAATATTTTAGTATCTACAAATCTTGAAGGCAAAGTTGTTGCAACTCATATGCTTGATGTCGAAATGCTTAATCCGCAGCTTTGGTGGGTTGATGAATCTAAACAGGAATGTTTAATTACATATACTCCGTTAAAGGGCTTTAATGGCACTTTTAATGTTGTTCGTGTTGGCTTAGACGGAAAAGTAAAATCAAGTGGAGAATTG
>JAFXRA010000101.1 GCA_017526725.1 Candidatus Rifleibacteriota bacterium | reverse complement strand
GTCACCCTCCCTTTTATTCCCTCCCTCAAGGGAGGGCTTTAGGAGATAATCACCCTAATAACAAGAAGCTTTGCTTCTTGTTATTTTATAGCACGAGCTTCCATGTAGAAGCGTTTTTCGTTGGCTTCACCCATAGAGAAGGTCTTGCGGGGCAGGGCACCGTCTTTAATGATTGTTTCGAAGAATGTACCCTTATCGATAGCCGGTAAGAAAATACCTATATTGCCTTTTTCAGAACCCTGTTTATCGGTAACATCAGCGCCGTGGATATAGCCTATATTATATTTTTGTTTTACGAGTTCATCGATAACCTTTTGGAGAGTGCCGGCAGCGATGTTGGCAGCAGGTTTCTTAAGAGTAACAACAGCATGTTTGCCTGCTACACAGTAACCGAAGCGCTGTTCGCTCTGGTCTTTGATTTTGTCTGCGATGCAGTTTTTGCAGCCAACTTCTTCAATAGAAATAGATTCAGCGTTTTTCTTAAGTTCATTTAAGAATACATCTTCTGGAACATTGAAGAATACGCGGTGAATTGGTTCAAATACAAGACCTGGATCGAAAATGTTTTCTAATTCAACAAGGCAGAATCTTGCAGGGTGATTCTTCTGCTGTTCTGGTGTAAGAGTAGCTTTAATATCTTCCCAGCAGCTCTTTGCAGTTGCGAAGCTGTGATTACCATCGCCCATAGCGAAAAGCAATGGGTTAGATTTATCAAGAGCAGCATAAATAGCTTCAAAAGCTTTGCAGATATTTTCTTTGTCTTCGTCAGAATTTACAAGCCAAGCTTCAAGATGACCGCCATTCTTCATGAGTTCAACATCATAAACGCTTTGAAGTTTGTCTTTTTTAGCTGCCAAAGGTTCAATTACAGAGCGCTTTTCGTCAGAAATCAAAACCATGATGTGAGGTATTTCGAGAGGAGCATCTTTTCTGATTTTCTTTCTCGGTGGAATTCTAGAAAGAATTGTGCCTTCAGTAGCTCTGATTAAAGTCTTAGAACCCTTTTCCCAGCTATAGCGGTCAAGGTCTAATGCAGCCATGAGGCCCCATCTTGATACGCCACTGCAGGTTCTGCGAACTAAGAAGAAAGATTCTTTATATGTATCAAACAATTTTGCGTCAACATATTTCTTCATTGAAGCATTGATGTTGGCTATACGCTGGTCTCCATCGTTGTCTTCAAGATAGCATTCTGGGAAAATAAGTCGAAGAGTTGATGGTGCGTCACCAACTATATCTGAAGCTGATTGCCAATATTCTTTTTCTGATTCATACTGGTCACAGGCTACTACTGCCCACTTAGAAAGGTCTGTGCCCTTTTTGGGGAGCATAATATCTGCTGCCTTCAATCCAACTGCTTCTAATCTTGCGTTAATATCTGACATGTTGTGTTATTCTCGCTTTCCTTTACTTTTTTTCTAGTTTCAAGACTTAAGATTAAAGAAAATAGATTAAAACAAATTATCGAAGAATCATTTGTCTTCCATCTTAAATCTTAAATATGATTCTATTTCATAAATTTTATAGTATCAATATATTTTTTAGAATTGTTAAAAAGAATATGTTGTAGTTGGTTTTTAGTTTTTGTTGTTTTTATTGTTTAATCGAAGTTAGCCAAGCAAAGCTTGGCGGTGTGATTGGTGTGAGGTGTTTAGTAAGATTTTAAGACCAAAAATGGAGATATAAGATTCAAGATGGAGACATAAGAATTCTTGTAACTTAAATCTTATATCTTATATCTTAATAAAATAATAAAAAAAATACTGATTTATTTTAAAAAATAGTATAGAATATCACCTACAAAAATAAATATAAGAAAAAATAAGATTTTTATGAATATTGCTTTTGATCCGTCACCTTTTATAACAAAGGCTAAGGTGATAGAAACTACAGAAGAAGTTGCTGCATTTTTTAAAAGAGCGGCTAATGAAGATGTTATTGCTGTTGATGTTGAATCAGCAGCCTTTTATCGTTACTACGCAAAAGTTAACCTGATTCAGATTGCTACAAGAAAAGAAGCAGCAATTATGGATCCTCAGGTAATTAAAGATTTTACACCTTTCCAGGAATTTGCTTCAAAAAGCAAATGCATGTGGCTTTTTCATGGCGGTGATTACGACATTTCAATGCTTGCCAAGGATTTGCAGATTTTTATTCCAAGAATGTTTGATACTCGTAAGGCCGCAGAAATAATAGGAATGACAGAGTTAGGTCTTAGGGCTTTGACTGAAAAGTATCTTGGTTTTACTCTTGATAAGCATTTGCAGAGATGCGACTGGTCTAAAAGGCCTTTAACAAAAGCGATGATAGAATATGGCTTATTAGACGCTGTATGTCTTATTCCTGTTTATGATTGTCTATTACATGAACTAGATGAATTAGGCCGTATTGATTGGGTAATGGAAGAATGCGATTCTATTGCTAAACAGGCTAGAGAAGCTCATGTTCAGGAACCTGATCCTTATGCTTTCCATATTAAAGGTAGTTCTTATCTTTCTATGCGTTCTTTAGCTGTTTTGCGTGAAGTTTGGAGTTTGCGTGAAGAAATAGCTGAAAGCATTGACAGAGCTCCATTTATGCTTCTTAGCAATCAGTCTTTGTTGGAAATAGCCAGGGTTTGCCCGCGAAGTATAGCAGGCTTGAATACAATTAAAGGCATGAATCACGATTTTTTGGCGAAATATGGCAGCAATCTTCAGAAAGCTATAAGAGCAGGCCTTGAAGCCGAATTAGTTGGTTTGGAAAGACCTGTTCAGAAACATTCTAGAGAAGAACTTCTCAATGCCTGGGAAGGCGAATTGGCTAAGGCTATCAGAGAAATCAGAGATAAAGTAGCTGCAAGAGAAAATATTCCGCCCTCTGTTTTGGCTCCTTCTCATGCACTTTACAGTCTTGCCAAAGCTAGACCTCAGACTGTTGGAGAACTGGTTCAGAGTGAAATTTTGCATGACTGGCAGGCTAGGCTGCTTGCTGATGAAGTTATACCTTTGCTGGAACAGGAACCACCCAAACTTTCAAAAAAGGCGCGCCGCCGCAGACGCACTTCGAGACGCCCCACTTTGTAGAGATAAGAGATTAGAGAAGAGAGATAATGACCAACAGGAGGTTGGGAGTGCAAGCGAGCGACAGGAGGTCTAGCGAGTCGTAGGGAATTGTTTTAGATTTTCAACAGTCTTCGGACTTAACTTATAACTGCTTAGCATAGTTCTCGAAAATCCCCATAGCTGCTTTTGCAGCTTTTTCCCATTAAGAAAGGGGATAATTATACTAAGAGCTATAGAGCAACAGAGCGGATAGTCACTAGCTCAACCTT
>JAFXRA010000100.1 GCA_017526725.1 Candidatus Rifleibacteriota bacterium | reverse complement strand
TTATCAAGAGTGTCCATTACTGGAAGAAGCTTCTTTAAAAATTCAGCAACACCACGGTCACGAGATTCTGCTTTCTCTTTAGTAGTACGCTTCTGTAGATTCTGATAATCTGCTAAAGCTGTTAGATATCTGCGCTTTGTATCTTCAAGCGCTTTGGCCAATTCTTTTACTCTAGTAGCATCAGATATGGGTTCTTCTTCTTTTGAAGAATCATCTTTTTCTGCAACGCTATCAGAAGAGTGTTCTGCAACAGAAGATTTATTTTCTTCGTTATTATCTTCTTTGCTTTCGGCTTCATTTTTGATTTCTTTTTCTGAAGCATTTTGCTCTTTATTGGTCATTTTGTTTTTCCTCTTTTTAAACCAAGATAACATTTCTGATTACCTGTTAAAAAATTAAATCCCCCTTAATCCCCCTCTTAAAAAGGGGGAAATAAGGAATCTTTCTTCTGATTAGTAATCCATGTCTGGAGTTGCAGGAGCCTTAGCTTCTTTTTCAGGAGCTTCAGCAACAAGAACTTCAGTGGTCATAAGAATTGATGCTATAGAAGCTGCATTCTGCAATGCAGAACGAGTAACTTTAGCTGGGTCTATGATACCGGCTTTATACATGTCAGTGTAATCATCTGCTACAACATCGTAGCCATAAGCAGACTTTTTAGATTCTTTAACTTTTTCGATAATTACAGAGGGTTCAAGTCCAGCATTGTGAAGAATCATAGTCATTGGAGCATAGAGAGCTTTTCTTACTATGCTGTAACCAATCTTTTCTTCTTCAGAAGCTTCTTTTTCGAGCTTTTCAAGAACCTTAAGAGCATTGATATAGGTAACTCCACCGCCTGCTACAACGCCTTCTTCAATTGCTGCACGAGTAGCGCTCAATGCATCTTCTACTCTGGTCTTTCTTTCTTTCATAGCTGTTTCTGTAGCAGCACCAACTTTAATTACTGCAACGCCGCCAGCTAATTTAGCAAGTCTTTCTTGAAGTTTTTCTTTATCATAAGAACTAGTGCTGTGTTCAAGTTCTGCTTTAATCTGACCAATTCTGTTCTTTAAAGCTTTAGTATCGCCACAGCCTTCTACTATAGTAGTAAGGTCTTTTGCAACAACAACTTTCTTGGCCTGACCAAGCTGATTAACAGTAACATTTTCTAGCTTCATGCCAAGGTCGTTAGAAATGCATTCGCCGCCAGTAAGAACTGCGATATCAGCAAGCATTGCTTTCTTTCTATCGCCGAAACCAGGAGCTTTAACTGCAACACAATTGAATGTGCCGCGCAATTTGTTAACTACCAATGTAGCAAGAGCTTCACCTTCGATATCATCAGCGATGATGAGGAGAGGCTTGTTAACCTGAACAACTTTTTCAAGAATTGGGAGCAATTCTTTCAAATTGTTGATTTTGTTTTCAGTGATAAGAATGTATGGATTATCAAGAACGGCTTCCATTCTTTCCTGGTCAGTAACCATGTATGGGCTTACATAACCTTTGTCGAATTCCATACCATCAGTGAAATCAAGCTGTGTGTCAAAGCTCTGGGCTTCTTCTACAGTGATAACACCATCTTTACCAACTTTATCCATTGCTTCAGCAATAAGATCACCTATTTCTTTGTCGCGTGCAGAGATAGTTGCAACTTGTGCGACGCTGTCTTTGTTATCGTCAACTTTTTTGGCAAGTTTTTTGATTTCTTCAACAACAGCGGCTACAGCTTTTTCAATACCGCGTTTAACATAAGTTGGATTAGCACCTGCGGTAACATTCTTGAAACCTTCGTGAACGATAGCTTGAGCAAGAACAGTAGCAGTAGTTGTGCCGTCACCAGCAACATCATTAGTCTTTGCAGCAACTTCTTTTACAAGCTGAGCGCCCATATTTTCAAATTTATCAGTAACTTCAATTTCTTTTGCAATTGTAACACCATCGTTAGTTACTGTTGGGCTTCCGAACTTCTTGTCGAGGATAGCATAGCAACCCTTTGGACCTAGAGTAGCACGAACAGCGTTAGCAACGGTATCAACACCAACTTCAAGAGACTTTCTGGCTTCTTCCCAGTATTTTAATTCTTTAGCAGACATTGTAAGCTCCTTAAGAATGTTAATTCTTTATTATTCAGCGATTACAGCAAGAATATCTTCTTCACGAAGGATAAGATATGATTCTTCGTCAACCTTTATTTCAGTTCCAGCATATTTAGAATAAATAACTTTATCATCTGCTTTAACTGTTAATGGAGTGCGCTTGCCGTCATCATTCATTTTGCCTGGGCCAACAGCAACTACAACGCCTTCAACGGGTTTTTCTTTGCTAGCTGTATCAGGAAGAATGATTCCGCCTTTTGAAACTTCTACTGCTTCTTTAGCTTTGATGATTACTCTATCATTTAATGGTTTAAGATTCATTTTTGTTTATCCTTTCGATTCAATATTTTATTTATTCATCTGCCAGTGCTATGACTGGCAGCTTTAAATTAAATGCAACGTTTTGCGATGGTTTGTATTACATCATGCCGGGCATACCCATGCCGCCCATACCGTTCATTCCGCCCATACCGCCCATTGCTGGAGCAGCTTTATTTTCTTCTGGAACGTCAGCAACAAGAACTTCAGTAGTCATAAGGATAGAAGCTATTGAAGAAGCGTTCTGGAGAGCTGAACGAGTAACCTTGGCTGGGTCGATGATGCCTGCTTCGAACATATCAGTATATTCGTTAGTAAGAACGTTATAACCATAACCGTTCTTCTTAGAAGCTTTAATCTTTTCGATAATTACTGCGGGTTCAAGACCTGCATTGGTAAGAATGAAATAAATTGGTTTCTGGAGAGCTTTTCTTACGATTTCAACACCAATTTTTTCTTCTTCGGTAACTTTAAGGTTGTCTAAGCCTACCATAGCGTTGAGAAGTGCAACGCCGCCGCCGGCTACAACGCCTTCTTCAACTGCTGCACGAGTAGCACTCAAAGCATCTTCAACTCTGGTCTTTCTTTCTTTCATAGCAGTTTCAGTAGCAGCTCCAACTTTGATTACTGCAACGCCGCCAGAAAGCTTAGCAAGTCTTTCCTGGAGTTTTTCTTTATCGTAAGAACTTGTGCTTCTTTCTATTTCAGCCTTAATCTGACCAATTCTGTTCTGAACATCAGCAGCTTTACCAGCACCTTCGATGATAGTTGTAGATTCTTTTGTGATTACAACTTTCTTAGCGGTACCAAGATTTTCAAGAGTAGCGTTTTCAAGCTTCAAACCAACTTCTGCGCTGATCTTCTGACCACCGGTGAGGATAGCGATATCTTCAAGCATAGCTTTACGTCTGTCGCCGAATGCTGGAGCTTTAACTGCAACACTGTTGAATGTGCCACGAAGTTTGTTAACTACTAATGTAGCAAGAGCTTCGCCTTCGATGTCTTCAGCGATGATGAGGATTGGCTTTCTAGTCTGAACAACAGATTCAAGTATTGGAAGAATTTCTTTAATGCTGTTGATCTTGCTGTCAGTAATAAGAATGTATGGATTTTCAAGAACAGCTTCCATTCTTTCTGGATCTGTAACCATATATGGACTTACATAACCTTTATCGAATTCCATACCTTCAACGAAATCAAGAGTTGTATCGAAGCTCTTGGCTTCTTCAACTGTGATAACGCCGTCTTTACCAACTTTATCCATAGCTTCGGCAATAACTTTACCGATTTCTGTATCTCTTGCAGAAATAGTTGCAACCTGTGCAACGCTTTCTTTCTTGTCGTCGATTCTTACTGACTGTTCGTGAATAGTCTTTACAACTGCTGCAACAGCTTTTTCGATACCACGTTTAATATAAATAGGAGTAGCACCTGCTGCTGTGTTCTTAAAACCTTCCTGAACGATAGCCTGAGCAAGAACTGTAGCTGTAGTAGTACCATCACCAGCTATATCATTGGTTTTGCTAGCAACTTCTTTTACGAGCTGAGCACCCATATTTTCAAAACGGTCAGAAACTTCGATTTCCTTAGCGATCATAACACCGTCGTTAGTAACGGTTGGACTGCCAAAACTCTTGTTAAGGATAGCATAGCAACCCTTTGGACCAAGTGTAGAACGAACTGCATTTGCAACGGTATCAACACCTTTTTCAAGTGCTCTGCGAGCATTTTCACCATACTTTAGCTGTTTAGCTGCCATAATTTTATATCTCCTAAATAATATTTTTTAGACTTAGTTAATTTTGTAACTTCGCTTAATGTAAGCAAAATTCTGACTTTTTTAGGGATTAGGGGGTAGGGATTAGAGAGAAGGGAATTGTTTTAGCTAATATTGTTTCTAATTTAATATGCTTTCCCTGTTTTAGAGGTTTTTACGACTAACTTTAGATTGCCACGGCTTCTATGAAGCCTCGCAATGACGGTTTGTCTGAAAACTTACAGAATGAAAACATTTTTCTTATCTCTTACCTCTTATCACTTATCTCTTAATCATTCAACGGCGAGGACGTCATCTTCTTTCATGATGAGGTGTTTAACACCATCAAGCATTACTTCGGAACCAGACCATTCGGTAAAATAAACTTTATCGCCTTGTTTAACCTGCATTGGAATAAGATTGCCTTTCTTGTCGGTTAAGCCTTTACCCGTAAAAACAACAGTGCCAGTCTTAGGTTTTGCTTTAGATGCTGTATCTGGAATGATAATACCAAAAGCTGTTTTTGTTTCTTCGTCTGCTGGCTTTACGACGATTCTGTTACCCATAGGGGTCAGGTTCATGATTAGCCTCCTGAAAAATTTATTATTTGATATTGAGTATAAGCAAAGACTGTGCCAACTTATTAATTCCTTTGCTAGTGCAAGTTTTAAGGAAATGGCATGTTTAATGCGACGGTGTACACCGTTTATCTTTTTTAGTTATGCGACGGTTATGCGACGCTTTTGTTGAATTTTTATTAAAAGTCTATAGACTAATAATCGCAGGCTTGATATTATATAAGTTGTTAATGTTGTTTTAGAATTTAAGGACAGTTAAAATGGAAACAGATGTAAAACAAGAAGCAAGATTTTATCCGACAGCATTTGATGTTTGGTTTTGGATACTATTTATCCCATTGGCCTGTGCCTTAGCTTTCATTTTGATTGCCCAAATGGTAGGTATGTCTGTTGTTGCTATCAGATTAATATTTGCTGTGTTTATTATTTTGTTTCTTTACTTTATTACTATTGCAATAAGATTTTTGACAATTGTTCCCAGAGTTTATTTAAATAAGGTTAATCAATATTTGAAAATAGTAAAAGAATCGAAGGAACAAATTATTCCGTTAAGTGATATAAAGGGTTATAAGAAGTTCTTTGCAAAAGAAAAGCAACTTAAGGAAATATGGGGTTCCGTTTGCATAGAAGTATATACAAATTCTGGAGAAACATTTACTTTTTACGGTTTTTCAAAAGGAGTAAATTTTAAGATTGATAAAGCTTTTGCTGCTATTGGAATAAAAAGTTTGGAATAGATCGTTTTTTATCCTTGTACTTTTTTAGTTTTTAATGTAAAATATTTTAAATATAAAGCTAACAGAGAAAGGCAGACAAATGGATTATAGAAAATCTGGTAACAGATATATTCTTAGACTTAACCGTGGCGAAGAAATAATTGCTTCTATTACTGATTTGTGTAGAAAAGAAAATATTAAATCTGCATCAGTAAATGGTATAGGTGCAACTCAATCGGTAGAAGCCGGATTTTACAGTTTTAAGAAGAAAAAGTATTGTGGTTACTGTTTCAACCAAAATATGGAAATACTTTCTCTTTTAGGGAACATTTCTACGAAAGATGGAGAACCATATCTGCATTTACACATCGTTGTTTCAAATGATGAAGGTGAAGCTTTGGGCGGTCATTTGACAAAGGCTGTTATAAGTGTAACTGCTGAGATTTTTATAGATACGATAGATGTAGATATTAACAGAGAAGCAGATAGCCTTACCGGGATAAACCTGATTAAGTTTTAAGCTGTAAGCATTAGGATTGAAGATAGAAGAGGGACTAGACTTCTATCTTCAATCTTATATCTTATATCTCAAAATAGGTTCATAAAGAAAATAATCGCAGCAAATTTAGGGTTTATAGAACCTACACGACCCATCTGAGCTCCGTTAGCATCTCTGACAGTTCCATCTCTGTCGATTCGACCAATAGAAGCATTGTATTTATTGCGAACGGTTCCGTCAGAGTCAACTTTTCCAATTGAAGAATTATTTCTGTCTCTGATTGTTCCATCGCTATCTATTTTTCCAACCTGGGCTCCATTGGAATTTCTTATGATACCATCT
>JAFXRA010000099.1 GCA_017526725.1 Candidatus Rifleibacteriota bacterium | reverse complement strand
GCAACATCAAAACCAGCTTCCGGGTATGTATCAAGTATAACTTCAATTAAAGAGTTATCACTGCTCTTAATAGCATATATAAGCTGTTTGGAGGCTTCTTTTTCTGACTCTTCTTTCTCTAATTTTTTTTCCAAATCTGATTTAAAAACCTCAAGCGGTGGAATATCGCTTGGAGCATAGAAACTGGTATTTACCCTTAAAACATGTTCTTTACTGTCTCCAATAGATCCCCAGTCTATATGAATTGGCGTGGAATTGTTTTTTTCAACAGTTTCCAAATAACCGCCTATGGGGGTAATTAATGGCTCAATAGCTATTGTGGGTGAAACATTGAATTCATCAATAAACAAAATATTATCGCTGCCGTCTGACACTCTTACATAAACAGATGTTTCGTCTCGAACAATAAAACGAAGCAATGCCCAAACCTGCATGTTCAAATCTATCATATGTATTGATGTTCTTTTTGAATCTGAAACATATAAATCAAGAAAGTAGTATTCGTCAGAGTTTTGTATTTGCTGTGAAGAAACAACTGTTTCCTTTGGAAGATTGGCAAATTCTGGTATTTCAGCTTCGTTAAATATCATTTCCAAGGCTTCTTTAATCGAAGCATATGTTTCTTGGTTTATTACTTCGCTTTCTTTACCAGAGAACAAACCTCTTATCTTAAAAGGTTTAATAGGAATTCTGCAAACTTTCATTTCCTTTGCGAACTTTTTATTAAACTGTGTAAAAGCTTCAGATAAAGCAAAAACTGTAGGGCTTTGCAGTTCCTCTGTGGAAGAATCTATGGTTTTCCACACTGATGGAACCATAACGCAGGCGAAAGATTCAATAACAGAAAAGAAAACAAATAAACATGCAACGATAAAATTTCTTTGCACAAAATTACCTCTTTTTAGAGGGATAACTTCCACCCTTTTTGACATCGCCTATTTCTCTATCGTGAATTCTGGCTGTTATTTGTTCTGTAACAGTAGTCTGTCCATTGGAATTAGGCATAAGCATTACTACTTTTAATGTCACAAGAACTTCTGGACGGCCGATATTTACACTATCTGTTGCTTTCTGCACATAGACAGCCAAAGAATCAACATCTTTAAGCGAAGTAACGGAATCGTCGCTTGTATCGCCAAAAGTTATTCTGCTGTTGCTTGTTGGTCCAATGGATTCTGAAGGTGTAGAACCAAGCAGTTTGTCTTTATTGCCTGTGTAAACAAAGTAAAGTGTTTTTTGAAAACACTCAAGAGAAATTCCCTTCCAAACTCCATTTACATCATTTTTTATGCCTAATTCCAGATTTTTATCACAAATAGGAGTTATTCTGGAAGCAAAAAGAACTCCTGTATCGGTTGAGGAGGCTAGTGCATTGTAATATTTTGAAGCTATAGTAATAGGTATTTTTGTTTCTGTTTTTCTGTTGCCATCAGCACCTAGAGAATATAAGTGTGTGGCTTTTTCTACATTTTCCTTAAAACGCAGAAGAAATCTTTGAGCTTCCTTTTGGGTATTCATTCGCCAAGTGCCAATTTTAAAGCCTTTGTTGCTTCCTCCAAAAATAGAAAAAGCAGCCGTAATTACTAATCCTAATAATACTGTTGCAATCATTAACTCAACAAGAGTAAAGGCTTTCTTATTCATGTTTTGTAAGGTCCCCGGAAACAACAAATTTGTAATTAATAAAAGGTCTGTCATCACTTAGTTTTAAATCTACAGATATTTGGATAGATTCTGTTTGAAAGTCTTTCGAACTTAATAATGAGATGTCTGTGGTATATTGAGGCTTTTCAAGAGGCTCTATAAAATCAGCTGTATAATTCCCCATAAGGATTCCTTCTTTAACCCCAGAACCATTTCCTAAAAATACTTCATAAGGCATAGGTAATTGGCTTTGTTGAGCATCTAGTTTGGGCAGTGAAGAATCGGTTTTGGTTCTCTGCCAATAAATATATTGTCTGTAAGAACGTATGAAGAAATCAGGATATTTTTTTATCTTGTAGAGAGCAATATTCTGAATTCCTTTTGCTAAGAAATCAGCTTGAATTCTGTCGTATTGTAGCTTGGCAGCCGGAGCTGTATTTGAAAAAATCTTGACATAGATAGTTCCTAAAATCAAAATTATAGCAGCAATACACAAAACAGTTACTATTGCCATTCCATTTTTACTATTTCTTTTCATATTGTTTATTCTTCTCATTCTGTGTTACAAACAAAGGTTATAGCTGTATAAGTTTTCTCTTTGGCAACTACTTTGCTGTCAACGGGAGTAACACTTACTGTTATTTTAATAACAGCATAGGCATAATCGCCGCTTAAATCAGCAAAAGTTTCAGATTTACCCTTATAACGAAATCTCCAGGTATTTGGTTTATCATGCACATAATTCTTGTTTGGAAAATCCAGTTCCATCAGATTATTAAAAGTAACCGACTGCTTTTTTAAGGTCGCAGTTACATCATAGGTGTTTTGTCCCATTGCTACCTTGCCAAAGCTTACGTTTTTAAAATCGGAATTAATCTTTTTGCTTGTACCGTTAATCTCATCACTCAGAGTTTTAAAGGGAAGAGAGGAGAGAAAATTCATTCTGTCAACCAGAATTTGAAGTGTTACACCTCGTC
>JAFXRA010000098.1 GCA_017526725.1 Candidatus Rifleibacteriota bacterium | reverse complement strand
ATGGTAAATATCCTAGAATTACTGCAGAAGTTGTTGTTGGTGAAGAAACTGGGCGTGTAATGGATATCAACTATATTACCAGGAAGGTTATTATTGGATTTGCAGATAAACGTAAAGCCACTTTTAATCTTGATGATATCAGAGGCAGAAAAGACAATTCGACAGGAAGAAACCTCTGGTGGGTTAAAACAGAAGGCGAAAAAGAACCTGATTTGAGTGTTCTTCTTAAAAATCTTAATCCTCCAGGGACAGGTAAAAAGAAGAGAAAATTTGACGTTACTCAGAATGAAGATGACTCTTTAGATGATGAAAATTCAGATGCTACAGATGATTTAGACGATTCTGACGACGAAGAATTGGATGAAGAATAATCTTATTTTCTTAAGTTAACTTTATTTTACTAGACATATAACAAAATCATGTTATAATCACTAGACTAATGTTATTGTCAAACATTCTATGTTTGACAGTGAGAAAAGCGAGGAAAGACAGAGTGTCTCGTATTGGATTATTAGCTGGCTGCGGAAGATTTCCACTCTTTTTCGCTAAAGCTGCTAAAAAGAGCGGTTATGAAGTTATCGCAGTTGCTATTGAAGATGAAACTTCTAAAGAAATAGAACCTTTGGTAGACCATATTCAGTGGTTTAACATAGGCAGTTTGCAAAGCATGATAGATGTCTTTGTTAAAGCTGGAATAGATCAAATGGTAATGGCTGGCGGAGTTACCAAAACTGTAATGTTTGAGAAAATTCATCCGGATGCCAGATTCCATAAAGTTTTTTCAAAAGTAAAAAACAACAACGATGATGCTTTATTAAGACAACTATGTGAAGAATTTGAGTCTGAAGGCATTCATGTTTGCGATTCAACCACATTCTTATCTGTTTTGCTACCGGAAAAAGGCGTTTTGACAAAGAGACAGCCTACACCCGAGGAAGAACTAGATATAGAATATGGGCATAAAATTGCAAAAGAAATAGCAGGTTTGGATATTGGTCAGACTGTAGTAGTTAAAAATCGTGTTATTCTTGCAGTTGAAGCTATTGAAGGCACAAATAAAGCTATTATGCGCGGCAGTGAACTTGGAAATGGCGATATAACCGTTGTTAAAGTTGCTCGACCAAAGCAGGATATGCGTTATGATATACCTACTGTCGGAATAGAAACAATTAATACTCTTATTAAGGCTAAGGCAAAATGTCTTGCTTTTGAAGAAGGCAAAACTCTTTTGCTAGACCGTGAAGAAGTTATTAGTATGGCTGATAAAGCAGGTATTGCGATTAAGGTTGTTAATTCGAGGTAATAAATGAATAAGCCTGTTGATATTGGTGTTATTGGAGTTGGTCATTTAGGTCAGCATCATGCAAGAATTCTTAACGAAATAGAAGGTGCCAACCTTGTTGGTATTTCTGATGTTAATGAAGAAGTGGGCAAAGCTGCTGCTGATAAGTATGGCGTAAAATATTTCAGAGATTTCAAGGATTTAGCTAAGCAGGTAGAAGCTGTTACTGTTGTTGTTCCTACATTTTTGCATCATGATGTAGCTAAATATTTCCTTGAAAACAATATTCATACTTTTATAGAAAAACCAATCACTAAGACTCTTCAGGATGCAAATGATCTCGTTGCTATTGCCGGCGAAAAACAACTGACTTTACAAGTTGGTCATGTAGAACGCTTTAATGCCGCAATAGTAAAACTTCAGTCTCTTATAGAAAATCCTCGCTTTATAGAATGCCAGAGAATGTGCAAATTTTCTAATCGTATTCAGGATGTTGGCGTTGTTTTAGACATGATGATTCACGATATAGATATAGTTCTTTCTTTGGTTAAATCACCGATTAAAAATATAGATGCAGTAGGAATTCCTGTTCTTACTTCAAATGAAGATATTGCAAACGCTCATATAGTTTTTGAAAACGGCTGTATTGCCAATTTAACTGCTTCTAGAATCAGTGAAGAAATGGTTCGAAAGCTTAGAATATTTGAAATGGATAAATACTGCTCGTTGGACTATGCAGAACAGACAATTACTATGGCTCATAAGAGCAGCGAAGAACAGAAAATAGTCTGTGAAGCCTTGGATGTTCAGAAGGCCGAACCGCTTAGAAAAGAGCTGGAACACTTTATTAATTGTATTCAGGAAAAGAAAAAACCTCTTGTTTCAATAGAAGATGGTAAGAATGCTCTTGAAGTTGCATTAGAAATTTTAACTAAGTGTAAGAGCAGTGTAAAATACTGATTATTGGTAATATCCTTGGAAAATACTTCTCAAGAAAAAAATACTAAAACAAAAAAGATATTTTTCCTTGCTGGTGAACACAGCGGTGATTTGCAAGGTTCTATTGTCATCAGACATTTGAAAAAGATAATGCCTGAATTGGAAATCACAGGCGTTGGCGGCAAACTCATGGAAGAGGCTGGAATGAAATGCATTCATAGCAGTGATGAGATGGCCGTTATTGGCATTATTGAAGTAGTAAAGAATTTCAAAACTCTTAAACATATCAAGTCTGATATTCAAGATTGGTTAAAAGACAATAG
This sequence comes from Candidatus Rifleibacteriota bacterium, assembly GCA_017526725.1. Next base: position 1,107 of record JAFXRA010000098.1, on the reverse strand, counting down.
GCCTGACATGGTCGTTTTAATAGATTATCCTGATTTTAACAGGATGATTGCGGAATATGCAAAATCTATAGGCCTTCATGTCCTTTATTATATTACGCCTCAGGTTTGGGCATGGCGTTCAGGCAGAGTAAAAGACTTTGTAAAAGTTATTGATGAAGCGGTAGTATTTTTCCCATTTGAAGTTGATATTTGGCGAAATGCAGGAACAACTGTAAACTGGTTTGGGCATCCCTTAGTCGGTAAAGCTGTTCCTTCTGCTTCAAAAGAAGAATTAAGAAAAAGATTTGAATTAACTGGCGAACAGATTGTTGGAATATTGCCAGGCAGTCGAACACAGGAAATAGATTATATTCTTCCCGAATTACTGGCTGCTGCTGATTTAATACTAAGGAAGTATTCTAATGTAGAGTTTTTACTTCCTTTAGCTTCAACAATAGAAGAATCTCACGTCAGGTCTTATTTGGACCAGCATCCAAAGCTAAACGTCAAGATAGTCAGAGATAAAGCCTATGATGTTATGGAAGCTTCAGATGTTTGTATTGTAACTTCTGGAACCGCAACATTAGAAACAGCTATTATAGGCACTCCAATGGTTGTTGTATATAGAACAAACTGGATAACCTCTATTTTGACAAAGTATTTTATAGAATCGGCTTATATTGCTTTGCCTAATGTTATAGCCGGCAGACGTATAGTGCCTGAATTGATAAGAGAAAACTTCAGGGATAATAATATTGCTTATGCTGCCACTGAAATTTTGGAAGATAAAAAGGTTCAAACTCGAATAAGAGAAGATCTTAAAAAAGTAAAAAAATGTCTTGGCGAGCCAGGTGCTGGCGAAAGAACTGCTGAACATATCGCTAAGAGGCTTCAGGAGTTAGAGCACTGATGAGTAATGAACCTGTAAAACAGAATAACCATAAAACAGTAGCCAGAATATTGTCTTATTGTAAAGATCATTTTTGGATGCTTATCGTCAGCTTAATCTGCAGCGGCGTTGCTGCTCTTTGCACTGTTTATCCTGCTTATGTAGTAAAAGACCTTGTAAATGAAGTATTAGTCAATGGGAAAGAAGAATATATAATCGGTATTTCCATTGGTGTAATT
>JAFXRA010000097.1 GCA_017526725.1 Candidatus Rifleibacteriota bacterium | reverse complement strand
CATCCTGTTACTCAGGAGTTTCGAGATGGAATAAAAACTTTAAAAATAGATGTAATAAAGGAAGACGGTTTCCCAATGCCAGAATGGAGTGTTGAAGCTCATAAAGAATTTATGGCTGAAGCAAAAATTGATTATACGGTGCTTTCTCCTGCTACACCCCATGTTTATAATGGCGATAACAAAAAGGCACGTGAAGTAGCTCGAAAAGTTAATCAATCTATAGCAAAAATCTGCAGAGAAAATCCGGATTCTTTTGTTTTCGTTGCCTGTGTGCCTCTTCCAGATGTAAAAGGTGCTATAGAAGAAACAAAATATGCTATGGATAAACTAGGTGCTGTTGGGGTAAAGCTTTCAACAAATAATTAAGGAGTTTATTTGGGCGATAAAAGCTTTGAGCCACTAATGGCAGAATTAAACTCTAGAAAAGCTCTGGTAATATTGCATCCAGCTAGAGCGAGAGAAAGACCAGAAAATGTTGTAACAGGCAAAGTTGCAGCAATATATGAATATCCAGCCGATACTACTAGAGCTGTATTAAACATGATGGCGAACAAAGTTATGACAAGATACCCGAACATAACTTTTGTTGTTCCGCATATTGGTTCTTTTTTGCCTTATATGCTTCAAAGATTTAACGGTGTAGTAGGGGTGCTTGCTGCCAGAGGAATGATGGAACCAGTCGATATTCATGAAGAATTTAAGAATTTGTATTTTGATATTGCTGGTGATCCTGAACCTGTCGCATTAGATATGTTGTTGATGGTAACCGATATAGATCATGTAGTTTATGGAACCGATTTCCCTTATGTTGCTGGTAAAGCGGTAATTGCTAAGAAAAAGCATTTTGAAAATAATGAAAAATATAAGCCTTTAATCGAAAGCATTTATCGCAAAAATGCTGTAAAATTACTAGAAAATAATTAATTAAGGAAATATAAAATGAAAAAACTAATTACAAGTTTGTTTCTAATGGGTTTATTAGCTGTTTCTGGTGCTTCTTACGCCGAATGTAATAGTTGTTCTGAAGCAGGGAAATATTCTGTTAGAGCTTCTAATGGGAATATGCCAATGGTACATTGGGCAGTTGTTATGGCTAAAAAAGGTAAACAGGCGGAAATTGGCAAATTAGCTGGAAAGTATGTTGCTCCTGAAGTCGCTAACGAAGACGGAACTTATGCACTATATGGCGGAATAGGCATCGACACCCCAGACAACAATATATTGCTTGAAATATATGAGAATGAAGTAGCTTACGAAAAGCATGTTTCTAGTAAAGGATTTTTAAAATATAGAAAAGAACGTGAACCCATAATGGAAAAGCTGATCATTCTTGAAGCTGAACCAATTGCTTTGGAACAGAAAACATCTGGTATTGGTACTGTCATCTATTTAAACAAGTTTGATATTGTTCCTGAAAAGCTTGAAGAATACAAAAAGCTAGCTGTTTGCGAAGCAAAAAGAGCTGTAAAAGATGAACCCTGTGTAATGGGAATGTATTTTACTGCTGAAAAAGATAATCCTAATTGTATTCATATCATGACAATTTTCAGGTTTCAGAGCTCATTCGATAAATATTTTGCTTCAAAAGAATATTTAGAATTCAAAGAAAAATATGAACCTATGCTTGAATCTTTCCATGAAGTAAAATGTTTACCGACCAAAGTTAAATTCAATGGTCGCGGTCATCATTCAAATAATAAGGTAGTTAAATAATTAAAAGGGGAAAATAATGCGTTATATTACCACTGGTTTGTTATTATTAGGTTTATTAGCTGTTTCAACAAATTCTTTTGCGGAAGAAGGGAATAAAAAAATGGGAAATAATGTAGTTCAAACTGCTGGTCGTCAGCAATTAGGTGATTTTGCTCCGATGTTTGCAAAATTAAATGACGATGTTTTATTCGGTGAAGTCTGGAATGACGATACTCTTAATTTAAAAACTAGAAGTATTATTACTGTTGTAGCTTTAATGTCGTCTGGTATTACAGATTCCTCATTGAAATATCATTTGGAAAATGCTAAAAAGAACGGTGTAAGCAAAGAAGAAATAGCTGCAATCATTACTCATGCAACTATGTATGTTGGCTGGCCAAAAGGCTGGGCTGTTTTCAGATTAGCTAAGGAAGTTTGGAATGAAGAAAAACCAGCTTTAACAGCAAAAGAAAAACATCAAAATAGTATTTTCTTCCCCATTGGTGAACCCAATACTGGCTTTGCAAAATACTTTATTGGTCAGAGCTATCTTGCTCCTTTAACTACAAAACAGGTTCCTATGTATAACGTAACTTTTGAACCAAGATGTAGAAACAACTGGCACATTCATCATGCTAAGAATGGCGGCGGTCAGATGCTTATCGGTGTCGGCGGAAGAGGCTATTATCAGGAATGGGGCAAAGACCCTATAGAAATACTTCCTGGTACAATTATCAACATACCGTCAGGTGTTAAACATTGGCATGGTGCAGCACCAGATTCTTGGTTCAGTCATATAGCTGTTGAAGTTCCTGGCGAAGAAACTTCAAATGAATGGTTAGAACCAGTAACAGACGAAGCTTACAATAAGCTGAAATAAGGTTTTTATTGTCTATAATCAACTTTGCAAACTATCGAATATCTAATATTATTAGCTTACAAAATCACAATTAATCGATAATCAAGACTACTACCAACTGTAAAAAACTGCATAACAAAACTTTTAAGGTTTTGTTATGCAGTTTTTTTTCAACACTTAATCACATCTCCTTCAACAGCTGAAAAATGATTACTATTAAAGGTATAGTTAAAAATAATAGTTATGCTTTATGTTTATATCTAGATATTAATTATAGCAATTAGACATTAACTTTCATAATTATTATAATAATAAAAAAGGAGAGAAGATGATTAAAAAGAATTTAATTAAAACTATATTTTTATTTTGCATGTTAATTATGGTATCCGCCTGTGGATCTAGTGCAAATAGCAACCCTGTTTCAGCTGTTCAGGAACAAAATGTTTCAGGAACAGATCAGGAAGGAGAAACAGAAAAAATGTTAAGTATGAGAATTGGTAATGCATCTGTTCAAGTTGATTGGGAAAACAACAATTCAGTAAATGCTTTAAAAGAATTATGCAAAAACAAGCCATTAACAATAAATCTGCATATGTATGGCGGTTTTGAACAAGTAGGTTCAATTGGCTCTTCTTTGCCGACTAACGACAAACAAATGACTACGACCTCGGGTGACATTGTGTTATACTCTGGAAATCAAATTGTAGTTTTCTATGGCTCTAATTCCTGGTCATATACAAAACTTGGAAAAATAACCAATAAAATTGATGACGAGTTAAGTGAATTATTGGGCAAAGGAAATGTAGCTTTAACATTAAGCTTAGAATAATAATGAATAGAAGAGATTTTATAAAAAATACTATAGCTGTAGCTGCACTAGGGACTGTATGGTTGACCACCTGTCATAGAATAAGCAGGCTTCACTTTTTGAGAAAAACTATGATTACAAGTATTAACATCTTTCATCATATTTCCATCATATTTCATATTAAAATCAACGAAAGACCAAAAATTTTTATATGATTG
>JAFXRA010000009.1 GCA_017526725.1 Candidatus Rifleibacteriota bacterium | reverse complement strand
GGTAACATTAGGAAAGTCTAAGCCTTTTGCAACCATCTGAGTGCCTACAAGAATGTCTATGTCACCTTTCCCGAAAGAATCTAATATGGCTTCCATGCTGCCTTTAGTTGTGACAACATCAGAATCAAGTCTTTGTATTCTTGCTTTTGGGAAATATGCCTTCGCTTGTGCTTCAATAAGCTGGGTTCCTGCACCAAAAAACTTTATCTTTTTACTCTGGCATTTGGGGCAGACTTTCGGCACTTCTTGAAGCTCACCGCAGTAATGACATCTTAGAATGTTGCTTCCAGTATGATAAGCCATTGAAACATTGCATTTAGAGCATTTTACAGCTTCACCACATTCAGCACAAAGAACAAAAGTTGAGTAGCCTCTGCGGTTTAAATAAAGAATGGCCTGCTTCTTGTCTGCAAGAGTCTTGGCAATAGCAGCAGTCAAAGCCTCTGAAAACATTGATCGCTGTTTCTTTGTAACAAGCTCTTTTCGCATGTCAACAATCTGAACCTTCGGCGGCTGGCGGTTGCTAACTCTGTTATTCATTTCATAAAGATGATAATTGTTGTTGAGACAGTTTTGGTATGAATCAATCGTTGGGGTTGCTGAACCCATAACCAGCAGTGCGTTTTCAAGCTTGCAGCGCATGGCGGCTACTTCTCTGGCGTGGTATCTTGGGGAATCTGCCTGTTTAAAAGTAGGTTCGCCTTCTTCATCTAAGATTATAGTTCCAAGGTTGGGTAGGGGAGCGAAGACTGCCGAACGTGCCCCGACAACGACAGGGCAAAGTCCTCGTCTTATACTTTCCCACTGATCAAAACGTTCACCATCAGAGAGTTTTGAGTGTAGTATTGCAACTCTTTCGCCGAATCTGTCGATGAATCTCTTCATCATTTGGGGGGTCAGAGATATTTCAGGAACCAATACTATAGCGGAGCGATTCTGTGAAATAATTTCCGCAACCCATCTTAGATAGACTTCTGTCTTGCCTGAGCAGGTTACGCCTCTTACTAAAACAGGCTTTTTATCTGTGTTGTAAGCATTTCTTATTCCGTCTAAAACAGCTTTCTGTTCTCCGTTTAAATCTGGAATAGGTGCAGCATCGCTCTTGTAATACTCTTGATTTGTAGCTTGTCGAATTACTCTTTCTTCTGTTTCAATTAAATAGCCTTTTTTCTTTAATTGGTTTACAGGTGCACTGCTGACATTAGCTTTTTTCGCTAAAAGTGCAGCTGTCGGGGCAGTGTTACAGGTCATCATGGCTTCCATTACAAGCTTTTCTTTTGGGGTAAGCTTGGAAAGCTCAATAGGTTTTTCGCTGTTTAACTGTAAAACCTTGATTATTCTAGGTCCCTGAGCTTCTGTTAAACAATGCTCAATTTCTATATAACCACTGTTCAACCAGGAATTAATCACTGTGTTCTTTATGTTGAAATTCTTGCAGAATGTGGCATAATTAGCCCAATCGCCCAATTCAATAAGGTATTTAAGTCCATCTGTTGGCTTTTCTTCCTTTAAGGCTTTTGGAAGACTCCTAATCTGTCTTACAATGTGTTGCTTGATTCCTGCAGGAAGCATTGTATTCAGCACTTCGCCTATGTTGCAGACACAGGAATAAGCTATTTTTTCAGCTAACTGGAACATTTGCTGCGAAATCAGCGGGGTAGGATCTAAAACTTCGCCTAATTCAACTGTTTTAAAACTAGGTGTTTCATTGTGGGTTTTGGTAACATAGCCAACCAGTTGTCTATGCTGAATCGGAACTACAACTCTAGCCCCAATAGGTGGAACTTCCCGTTCTTCACTTATATGATAGGTTAAAACCCCGTTTGCTATTGGGTTGGCGAATGCTACTTCTACGTATGTCACAAGCTTTTATTCCTTTATGAAATCGGGAACTATTCTAAATGCTTATTTTTTTTGAGTCAAGAGGGAAACTCAGCTTGAATTTTGGTAAATTTGATTTGTATTATTAATATAAATCACAGTTCTTTAAAAACAAAAACTATAATTGACAACAAAAAAGGCTTTGGATAATCCAAAGCCTTTTTCTATCTGGTTAATAACTAAATTTCAGCGTTTTACAGCCTGCTTCAAATCGTTGAGAAGTTTTTCTACTTCTGCTTTATTCTTCGCCGGAACAGCATTTTCAGAAGCATAAACATAATTCATTTCTCTTAACAAAGAGCGATATACTGCATTGTTAGGCTGCTTTTTTGCTTCAGCAACAGCTTTTTTGAATGAAGCAGTTTTGCCGGCTTTTACGTCTTTAATTACTTCGTCAATGATAGCTCTTTTGCCCATTTCATCTATCATTTCGTCCCACATAGTGTCTTTTGCAAAAGCCAGTTCTCTATATAATTTTGGAACATTAGCACCCATTGCAGAAGGTAGGAAGATTGCAATTCCATGAGAATTTTCAAGCTTGTCATCTGTATAACCGTGGCATATAACAGCTTCTTTATGGGCTGCACGAAGTTTTTCTATGGCTGTAGTCAGACCAGCATCATTTACTTCTTTTAAGTAAATCTTCATAGAGTCAAGAAGACTTATTAAATCGATGTTTTCATTGTATGCATAATGCTGAGCCCAAGCCTGTGCTCTACCGACAATGCCAGCGTGTTTCCCTGCAATAACAGCTTTTGCAAAACCGTTGATTGCATCTGTAAGTTTGTCAACTTTGCTTAAATCAACTGCTGATTGAGTTGTAGCCTGGAAATTATCGCCTAATTCTGAATAAGAAGTTAAGTATGAACAAACCCAGTTGTCTGCAAAGTCAGCTGGAGTCATGCCTTTTTTGACGTCTTTCAATATTTCATCATAAGGAGCACCATCGCCTGGTTCAGTTTCTTCTGAAGCTACCATATAATCTGCGTAGTCTTTGCAAGCATAAAGAACTTCTTCCATCTGCATTAAACAAGCATCAAAACCCAAAACGTCAATCTTCTGACCTAATATCTGGTTGGCTTCTTTTAAAGCAATAGTCAGTTGATTGGTGGTAATGTGATTGTTTGAAGAATCATCATAAGAAACGCCTCTAACGATATCTTTTCGTTTATCTTTCCAACCGGAACCATGATTCCAGATATTGAAACAATAATGCTTTGCCGGATAGTTTTCTTTAACGAATTTGACGAACTTTACAAATTCTTTGTAGTCGCCCATGTCTAATTCGCCAAGATCTTTCAGTTTTTTGATATTATCTTTTTCAATATAATTTATCTGGGCCGGGCCTCTTTCTCTATCAATGAGAGTGACTATATTCATATAATCGTTAGAACCGACTTTAGCCATTTCTTTCTGGTCTAGAGCGCCAAAATAATCAAGGTTATTGTCAGCATTCAGGAATACAGCAACTGTCCAGTCTTTGGTTACAACTTTTTTAGGTTGGGCTTTCTGTTTTGCTGCTTCT
>JAFXRA010000096.1 GCA_017526725.1 Candidatus Rifleibacteriota bacterium | reverse complement strand
TCCTGAACCATTTTACAAGCTGAAGCTACATCATATTTCTTTGAAAGATCATACTTTGCAGCAGCTGCGTTATATTTCTTTCCATGTTTCATATTACTGCTCCACCTCTACGCCCATACTGCGTGCAGTACCGGCAATGATTTTCTTTGCTGCTTCAATATCGTTTGCATTGATATCTGGCATCTTTGTTTTTGCGATTTCTTCAAGATCTGCCTTAGACAAAGTAGCAACCTTGTCGCGAAGAGGATTTCCTGAACCCTTTTCGATTTTGCAAGCCTTCTTAATAAGAACTGCTGCAGGAGGAGTCTTAAGAATGAATGTGTAAGTTTTATCCTGGTAAACTGTAATTACAACAGGAATGATAAGACCGCGTTCCATTGACTTTGTTCTGTCGTTGAATTCCTGAACAAATTTAGGTGCTGAAACGCCGTGAGGACCAAGTGCCGGACCAATTGGAGGAGCCGGAGTAGCCGCTCCTGCAGGACACTGCAACTTGATAATAGCCGTTACCTTTTTTGTAGCCATTTTTTTTCTCCCAATATTGGTGTGTAAGCGCCATATAGACTACTTACTAACGAGATGCCTATGTCCAACGGACCTGCACCTCTCCCAAAAACAGGATATATATGGTTTGCATTTGGGATACAAACCCCTGATTTTGCCAAAGAACTTACGCCTTTTCTACCTGAAGGAAGGTTACTTCCACCGGAGTTGGGCGACCAAAAATCTGAACTTCTACGCTCAGCTTTTCTTTTTCAAGATTAATTTCTTTTATAGTACCAGTGAATGAAGCAAAAGGTCCATCGGTAATCTTAACCGCATCGCCAACATTAAAGGACTGACGAACATGAACAGCCTTTTCGCCTTTAATAACACCAGATTTTTGCAAGAGATTTTTTGCTTCGTCAGCAGAAATTGGAATAGGACGATTGTTTCTGCTTACATTTCCAACAAAGCCGGTAACACCCTGAATTTTATAAAGCTTAGCACAGGTATCTTTCCAGCCGATTTCCGGCAAATCCATTTCGAGCATGATGTAACCCGGAAGGAATTTGTTATTGCGGGTACGCTTTTTGCCATCCTTAATTTCTACAACTTCTTCCATAGGAACACGAACATCAAGAATAACATCAGAGCTTACTTCCTCTTTTTCAAGAAGCGAACGAATAGCTCTTTCTATTTTACCCTCATAACCTGTGTATGTATGAAGAATATACCAGCATCTAGACATCTATTTCCGTCCTATCTTTAATCCTATCCCAAAATCAAGCGGAACAACTGAGAAAATCCTAAATCAAGCAAGCCAAGAATGATAGCAACAATAATTGTAGAAATAATTACTACCTTAATAGAAGAAAGCACATCAGCCTTTGTTGGCCAGACAACCTTCTTTAATTCTGCTCTACTTTCTTTGAAAAACTGAAATATTTTTGCCATAACATCTTTTCCTTTTATCAGGGCAGGCAGGACTTGAACCCACGACAGGCGGTTTTGGAGACCGCTGCTCTACCAACTGAACTACTGCCCTATATATTATTACCAGCCCAAAGCCAAGCCCCAAGCCGGAAAAATACCAAAATTACTTTGCTTTTGTTTCTTTGTGAAGAACGCTTTTCTTACACCATGGGCAATACTTATTCTTTTCCAATTTGCCTGTGATGTTTTTGCGGTTCTTGTAAGTAGTATAATTCTTTCTCTTGCATTCTGTACACTGCAAGGCGATGATTTCTACCGAACCCTTTTTCTTGCTAGCCATATATAACTCCTAAAAAAATCACTTAAAATGTTTTCGAAAGCCCATGTGCAGAATCGAACTGCAGACCTCCACATTACCGATGTGGTGCTCTACCAACTGAGCTACATGGGCATTTGCAGTATTCTCCACAGAAACAGAAAACGTGCGTTCTAGTAATATAGAATAAGATGTAAATTATGTCAATAAAGAGAGTCCAAATTTTGGGAAATTTATTGAAAATTTAGAGGAATTTTGCAAGAAATACGTCTTCGCAGAGGCCAGGCAAACACAGATACTTTTTTTCAAATATTTGTTAATTTTTTACGATTTTCCTTCAAATTTTTGTAAGAAGTCCCTTTTTTTTTCAATACTATATGTAGGGAAAATAATTTCCCTAAGGAGCTATTATGATTTACATTGAAGAAAATCTACTGGGGCATCCCAACACAAAGTACAAGGACAGTCTGTTCCGAAGGGTGTTCGGGGCAGAAGACAAAAGAAGTGCACGCTGGCGGCTGGAGCTGTACAATGCACTTAGCGGGCGGAATCACACCAACCCGGACGACCTGGAAATTACAACGCTTGAAAATGTCATTTACATCAAGATTAAAAATGATGTTTCGTTTCTGGTAGATTCACAGATGAATTTGTGGGAGCACCAGTCAACAATGAATCCAAACATGCCCTTACGAGGGTTATTCTACTTTGCCGTGCTTTATCAAAAACATCTCGCAAATATTGATGAAGCCTTGTTTACCACCAAACTTGTAAAAGTCCCGGCTCCGCAATATGTTGTATTC